>JANMPX010000240.1:0-3938 GCA_031370085.1 Chloroflexota bacterium
CCACTGAGCTACGGGCACTCGCAAGTCGGCTGTGGCGGAGAGGGAGGGATTCGAACCCTCGGAAGAGGAAACCCCCTTCAACGGTTTAGCAAACCGCCGCACTAGGCCACTATGCGACCTCTCCGCGAGCGGCGCCGATGATAGCATGGGGCCATCGGGACGACGCTCCGACGGCCGGTCCCGGCCCGCCCATTTCGACCGATCCAGCCCACTGAGTCAGCCATGCAGCGCATCCCCGTCATCGGCCAAGCCTTCACCCATTCCGCCGTCGAGGCGGTGCAGCGCGCCGCCATCGAGGCCTCGGGCCTGGAGCTGGCGATCGAGCGCTGGGAACGCCGTCCGCACCAGCTGGCCGAGGCCATGGAGGCGCTCCGTGGACCCGAGTTCTCCGGGGCTCTGGTCGTGGCGCCGCACAAGGAGAAGGCCGCCTCCGGTGTGAATGCCCTGAGCGACGATGCGCGCGCCACCGGCGCGGTCAACGTGATCGTGCGTCAGGGGGCCCGGCTGCGCGGCCTTAACACCGATGTCGACGGGGTCCGCGCTGGCCTGGCTTCAATTCTGCCGCGGGTCCAGGGAAAGTGGCCGCGCCAGGCGGTGGTGCTCGGCGCAGGCGGAGGCGCCCGCGCGGTGGTCGCGGTGCTGATCAGCTCGGGGTTCCTGCGCATTGCGGTCTTCAACCGGCATCTGCATCGGGCCGAGGCGCTGGTCAGCCATTTCGCGCGCAGTGCCAGGCACATGGAGCTGCGAGCCATGCCCTGGCACGAGACGATCCTGGAGGCCGAGCTCGGCCGTGCCAGGCTGGTGGTCAACGCCAGCGGGATCGGTGTCCAGGAGGGAACGAGCCCCATTCCCGAAGGGCTCCTGCCGAACGAGCTGTTCCTGCTCGACCTGGTCCTCAACCACGCCTCGACGCCGCTGATGGCCGAGGCGAAGGCTCGCGGCGGCAGCGTGGCCAATGGGCAGGGGTCCTTCCTGGCCGCCTCGGAGGAGACGTTTCGGCTCATCGCCGGCCAGGAGCCGCTGGCCGATGTGATGCGCGCCGCACTGGCGACTGAGCTGGGGCTCCCCGAGGAGGGGATCGCCGTGGTCGGCGACTAGAGGCCGCGATGTTCTATACATCAGGCTGGGTGCATGTCATCTGCGGCTGCATGTTCTGCGGCAAGACCGACGAGATGCTGCGCCTGCTGCGGCGCTTCTCGATCGCCGGACGCCGGGTGATCCTGGTCAAGCCACGCCTGGACACGCGCACCGACGACGTGACGGTCATCTCCCGCTCGGGTGCGAATCATCCGGCGCTGAGCGTCGGCGACTCGCGCGAGATCGAGGCACTGGTCGGTGACGCCGACATCGTGGCCATCGAGGAAGGGCAATTCTTCGACGAGCGGCTGCCCGAGGTGGTGGGCCGCCTGGCCGACGCCGGCAAGCAGGTCGTGGTCACCGGGCTCGACCAGGACTTCCGCGGGATCCCGTTTGGCCCGATGCCGCGCCTGATGGCCCTCGCTGACCAGGTCACCAAGCTAACCGCCATCTGCGTCGTCTGCGGCGAACCGGCGACTCGCACGCAGCGGCTGATCGACGGGCGGCCAGCGCCGATGGACTCGCCGCTGATCGTGATCGGTGGGCTGGGTGACGAGAAGTACGAGGCGCGTTGCCGGCAGCACCACGAGGTGCCCGCGGCGGGATCGGCCTAGAAGAAGGTCGTCACCGCGTAGGTGGCAATCGCCGCCACCGACGCAGAAAGAACGGTCCCCCAGGTCAGGTCGACGACCGTGATGATCGCCGGCCAGCTGCGCAGCGTGGCCTGGTTGGTGAGGTCGTACGTCGCATAGGCCACCAGTCCGAAGAGGGCTCCGCGCCACAATCCCTCGAGGACCGACCCCGCGTCAACGGCGGGGATCACCACGAAGATGGTGAGGCCAATGGCATACAGCAGGTAGAAGATGCCGGCCGCCGCCCAGTTGGGCTGCTCGGCCATCAAAAAGCCGAGGTGCCGCCGGTAGAACGAGCGGGCGATGACGAGCAGCCAGATGCCGTCGAGGATCAGAAATGCCACGACCGTGGCGATGAAGGCGGCCATGGTCAGGAGGATAGCGCCGACCGTCGACCGAGGTGCCGCGCAACGGACCACGTGGCGGAGGGGGTGGGATTCGAACCCACGGAGGCTTGCACCTCAGCGGTTTTCAAGACCACCGCATTCGTCCACTCTGCCACCCCTCCCCGGGACTCAATCTTACTGGCGACCTGGCTGTTCTGTAGACGCCAATGCACCTAGTCCAATCTCTCGGCGTCGACATGGTCGTCAGCCGGTGGTCTTGGCCTCGATTGCGACAAAGGCCAGGAGATCGGACTCTACCGTGATCGGTTCGCACGGGAGGCCCGCCCCGGTCCGCGGGGATTCCCGTTCGCCGCGAGCACAGTCACGCATCAACCGACGGGCCGCCGTCGTCGTCGAGCCGGCTGAGATCACGCGCCATCTCGGCGCGGTACTCTGCCGGGTGGTCGCCGCGATCCTTGTCGCTCGTTCGGGCGATCATGGCCAGCGTGGCGTCGACCGTCATCGCATTGGCATCCGCCGCCCGCTTCACGTCTTCGTAGGTGATGTTGATGCCGGGCTTGCCCATGGTGTCGTGGGCCCGCATGCAGCCGCAGTTCAAGCACATGTTCGCTACTCCTTCTCCGGCGCTCGGCCAGCTGAGTGGTTGGGGGTTCGGGTCCGTGACGCACTGGGGGCTGGCTGAAACACGACGCAGCAATAGCCCGGCGCGGGGGCGAGCTGCGGTCGAAGTCCCGAGTCCACCAGCGCGTCGGTCACGCCAGCTGCCCAGGCGAGGTTCATGCCACAGGTCAGATCGCGATGGCTCGCGGCGAGGGTGTGGAAGGGACAGTTTCGGAGGTGCACCGCTCCGCTCGCGTCATCGACCTCGGGTTCGTAACCGGACCCACGCAGGGTGTCGAGCAGCGCCGCCCGCAGCCGGCGGCGACCCGGCCGCGCACCAGCGCTCCGGCGGATCTCGTGACCGACCTCCTCGCCGCGCTCGCGGGCAACGGTACGTACCGCTTCGGCGCCAGATGGTGTCTCCAGCCGGTCGAGTGCGGTTGCCATGACATCGGCCGCAACGTCGTAGCGGCGCGGAGGGAAGGAGATCGTCAGCTCGCGGTCGGATCGCCGATAGAACTTGGCCGGGCGCCCGGCTCCAGGACCAGTACGGCCACCACGGCGCCGGTACTCGGTCTCGAGCAGGCCGGCCTCGACGAGGCGATCGAGGTGAAACGCGGCGAGCTCGCGGCTGATGCCGAGCGCCGTTGCGGCATCGTCGCGGCCGATCGGCTCACGGCTGGCGGTCGCCAGGTCAAAGAGGCGCCGGCGATTTGGCCCCTCGAGCAGAGCGATCGCCTCGATCGGATCGCCGACCGGTGATTTCTTCGTCATGGCCCCACTCTAACAGAAATGGGGATTATGAAAAGACTTGACGCCGGGCCGGTGACCTGTAACGCTAACGGACGTTCTTGCTAGAACGCCCCAGGGTGAGGGAATCGCGCAGCGATCCAGCCCCGGCCCCCGACCGCGCCGACGTCGGCAGCGAGCGAGGAACCAAGAGGAGAGATGTCAATGGCAACCTCGAGAGAACCGGTCCGACTCGCGCTCAGGAAGCTGTGGTCGGATCACGTCATCTGGACGCGGGAATACGTCGTCGCCGCGGTAGCCGGCACGCCGGATGCGAACGCGGCCGCCGGACGGCTGCTGAAGAACCAGGAGGACATCGGCGCCGCGATCGTCGGCTTTTACGGTCAGGCCGCCGGTGACAAGCTGACCGATCTGCTCAAGCAGCACATCATGATCGCGGTTGATCTCGTCGCCGCCGCCAAGTCCGGCGACCAGGAAGCGTTCGCCACGCACGACGCGCGGTGGACCGCCAACATCGAGGAGATCGCCGGCT
>JANMPX010000252.1:0-3327 GCA_031370085.1 Chloroflexota bacterium
GGCGGGGCGCCACTGGTGCCCGGGCGGGCCGGTCGCGCTGCGCCAATGGTCGGCCAACCCTCGGGCCCCATTGGCGGGGGGGGGGGTGGGGGGGGTAGCCGCGGTCGGCGTCGGGGTGACGAGGACGCTCGGCTCTGGCGACGCGGTGATGAGCGGAGTGGAGGAGATGCTGGGGCTCGGCGTCGACAGGCCGGCGACCAGGCCCTCGGGTCCGGTGAAGATGAGGGCCACCAGCACCACCACGATCCCGACCAGCGCCAGGATGAGCCCGATCAGCCACGGCACCGCCTGCTCGGCGGTGGTCGGGCGGCGACGGTCACCGTCGAGGCTCGGATCCCAGCCGATCCCGGTGCTGATCTCCGCCGCCTCGGTGGGCGGCGACGCGAGGTCCTTTTCGGGCCACCGCTGATCGTCCGGAGGGTCCGCCTCGGTCATTCCGCTCCTCTGCCGGCTGGGGACCTCACCCGCGCATCATAGCGAAGGGTCACCACCACGATCCCCACCAGCACCAGCGCCGCCCCGACCGCCAGCCGCCAGTCGAGCAGCTCATGCAGGAAGATGACGCCGAGCGCGACCCCGACCACCGGGAAGGTATAGGTCACCATGCCGGCCACCGTCGCGCCCAGCCGCTCGATGAGCAGGAAGTAGATCAGGTAGGCAAGGAACGAGCCGATCAGGCCGAGCCACAGCACCGCGATGATCGGCCCGGGCTGCGTCGGCAGGATGACGCCGCCGTCTACTCCCAGGGCGAGGATCCAGGCGTAGATGGCAGCGAAGACCAGGGACCCGGCGGCCACCTCGTAGCGGTGCATGCCGCGCATCGAGTGGCGCGCGTACGAGCCGCCGGCGGCGTAGCTGGCGGCGGCCACGGCCACCGCCAGGGTACCGATCAGGGCGGACGGATCGGCACGCAGGGCGAACTCGCGGCTGGCCAGCAGCGCAGCGCCGCCAAAGCCGATCACGACCCCGCCGACGCGCAGGGAATTGACCGGCTCGGTCCGCAGCACGACGCCGGCCAGCAGCAGGCTGAAGACCGGCACGAAGGAGTTGAGGACCGCCGCGGTGCCCGAGTCGATGAACTGCTCGCCCCAGCTGATCAGGACGATCGGCTCCGCCGTGTTGACCAGGCCGAGCAGCGCCAGCTTGCCCAGCGAGCTGCGCGAGCTGGGCACCCGCCGCCCGACGGCCACCAGGAAGGCAACCATGCCCACCGCCCCGAGGGTCATGCGCCAGGCGACCAGGGTGGCCGGCGGGATCTCGCCGATGGCGATCTTGATCCACAGGAATGACGAACCCCAGATCAGCCCCAACAGGACCATGGCGGCGGGCAGCAGGTAGCGGCGCATCAGCGCGGGTCGACTCGCCGGTAGCTGATCGGCCAGACGAGCTCCCAGGTCACGCCGCCATCGGTCGAGCGCTCCCAGCGCCATTCCAGCGAATCTCGCGCGATCTGGTCGAAGACCATCCGCTGCTCGACCGCTCGGCCGTCGATCCGGGCCGTTCGCTGCAGGATCATGCGCCCCTCCACCATTCCGCCCTGGAAGTCAAGGTAGCCACCGTCGCTGTCGACCCAGGTCTGATGCCAGCGCCCCGTCTCGGGGCTGATGGTCGAGAGGCTCATGCCACGGAATGGCAGGCCGGGATTGCCGTCGAAGCTCTCCAGGATCACCCGATCATCCAGCACCCTGGAGATAACGTTGCGGCCGCGTCCATCGTGAGGCCAGGAGACCTCCCATTCGCCGATCCAGAAGTCGAAATCGGATGAATCCGCCGGTGGATGCTCGGACATGCTCGCTCCTGGACCTGCGCGAGAGGGGGGTAACATGCGAAACGCAACGACGCCGCTGCGGCGGTGGTCAGGGTAGCGCGAAGGAGGGTCCGATGACGCAGCGAGTGGCCGCCTGCCAGATCGACCCGCAGCTGGGCGAGGTCGACCGCAACCTCGAGCGCATCGAGCGCGCCGTCGCGGAGGCCGCACGGGCCGGGGCGGTGCTGGCCGTGCTGCCCGAGGCGGCGATCACCGGCTATGCGTTCACCTCGCTCGACGAGGCGCTTCCGGTGGCGCGCCGCGCCGGCGCTGTGGCCGTCGATCGGCTGGCCGCGCTGGCCGCCGAGCACGGGCTGACGGTGATCTGCGGCACGCTGGAGGCGCAGGGCGACGAAGTCTTCAACGCGGCGCTGCTGCTCACCGCGGATGGGCGCCGCTTCACCTACCGCAAGATGCACCTCCCATTCCTGGGGGTAGATCGCTTCGCGACGCCAGGGCCCGACGCGCCGAGCGTGGTCGAGGTCAACGGCCTGCGCATCGGCGTGCTGATCTGCTACGACCTGCGCTTCCCCGAGGCGGCCCGCATGTGCGCCCTCGACGGGGCCGATCTGATCGCGCTGCCCACCAACTGGCCGGAGGGGGTCGACTTCCACCCGGGCATCTTTGCGCCGGCGCGAGCCACCGAGAACCACTGCTACCTGCTGGCGGCGGACCGCGTCGGAACCGAGCGCGGCGTGACCTTCATCGGGCGCTCCCTGCTGATCGACTATGACGGCCACCAGCTGGCGGTCGCCAGCGACACCGAGGAGGAGCTGCTGATCGGCGAGGTCGACCCTGCCGCCGCGCGCCAGACCCACGTGCGGCGGCGCCCCGGCGAGCACGAGTGGGACACCATCGCGGATCGACGACCGGGGCTCTACCGTCGTCTGCTGGAGCCGGCCGTGGACCGCCAGCGCACCCCCAGCGAGCACCGCTTCTCCGGCGAGGCCGACTAGCCGAGCAGCCTGCTCAGTCGGTGGCGGCCCACATCACCAGACCGGTGACAACGACCCCGGAGACCAGGCCAACAAAGGCCGCGGCGCCCGCGGGACCGCTGCCGCGCACATTGGGCGCAATCAGGGCGATCACCTGCAGCCCGACGATCATGTAGCCGAGCCACAGGATCGAGGCCGTGGCGGCGATGATGGCTCGCATGCGGCGGTTGCGGATCACGACGCGCATCGTAGCAAACGGTCAGTCCTCGCCGCGGCCGGACTGCTCGCGGATGGCGTTGACAATCCCGCTGTCGGCCAGCGTGGTCACGTCGCCGAGGGCGCGCTGCTCGGCGATGTCGCGCAGCAGGCGCCGCATGATCTTGCCGGAGCGGGTCTTGGGCAGGTCCGGGGTGAACATGATCTGCTTGGGGCGCGCCAGCTTGCCGATCACCTCGGAGACGTGCTCGCGCAGCTCGACCCCCAGCTCATCGGAAGCCTCGAAGCCGGAGCGCAGGATCACGTAGGAGAAGATCGCCTGGCCGGTCATCGTGTCGGTCCGACCGACCACGGCGGCCTCGGCGACGG
>JANMPX010000255.1:0-4255 GCA_031370085.1 Chloroflexota bacterium
CCGCAACACAAAGTTCGACGACCTCGAGAAGCTGCTGGTGGCGCGCTTCGGTGCCGGCGAGCCGCGCAGCATCACCACGGTCGGCCCGATCGTTGGATCGGAGCTGATCCGCAGCTCGATCGTGCTGATCGTGATCGGCGAGCTGTTCATCCTCGTCTACCTGTGGATCAGGTTCGGCTTCCGCTATGGCACCGCGGCAATCGTGGCCCTGCTGCACGACGTCATCGTGGTGGTCGGCACCTTCGCGCTGCTCGGCTACTTCTTCGGCCTGGAGTTCGATGCCCTGTTCGTCACCGCTCTGCTGACGATCATCGGGTTCAGTGTTCACGACACGATCGTGGTCTTCGACCGGATCCGCGAGAACCGGGCGCGCCACGCCGGCGAGCCATTCGGCGCGATCGTCAACCACTCGATCCTGCAGACCCTCGGGCGCAGCATCAACACCAGCCTGACCGTCATCGTGACCCTGACCACACTGTTCCTGCTCGGACCGGCCACCATCAAGACGTTCACTCTCGCGCTCCTGCTCGGGGTCGCCAGCGGGACCTACTCCTCGATCTTCAATGCCAGTCAGCTGCTGGTGGCGTGGTACGAGTGGGATGCCGGCCGCAAAGCGCGAGCAAGCGCGCAGCGCAACGCGGCGCGAACCCCGGGGCGCTGAGCGAACTAGCGCCGCGGTAAGTCGCCGGTCATCCAGCGCGGCTACCATGCCCGGGTGATCGCACCCCGCCTCGAGTGGCTTCTGCCGGAGCCGCTCGTCGATCCGCCGCTCTTCGCGGGATTCGGCCGGCCGGTGGCGACGCTCCTGGCGCGGCGCGGCTTTACTGACCAGGAGCAGCTCGATCGATTCCTGCTCGCCGGCCAGTCCTCGCTGCACGATCCGTCGCTGATGGCCGACGCAACGATCGCCCTCGACCGGATCGAGCAAGCCATGGCGGCGGGGGAGCCCATTGCCATATGGGGCGACTACGACGCCGACGGCATGACCGCGGTCGCGATCTGGGTGCTGGCGCTTCGTGCCCTCGGGTTTGAACCGCTGCGCCACGTCCCTTCCCGGCTGACCGAGGGCTATGGCCTGTCGATCGGCGGGTTGCAGCGGCTGCGCGATGCCGGTGCGACGCTGGTTGTCACCTGTGATTGCGGCATCACCAATGGCGCGGAGGTCGAGCTGGCACGCGGGCTCGGCCTCGAGGTGATCGTCACCGACCACCACCTGCCCTCCGGCCCGCTGCCGAAGGCGGTGGCGGTGGTCGATCCCCATCGCATCGATTGTGGCTACCCGGATCCGGATCTGACCGGCGCGGGCATCGCGTTCAAGATGGCCACTGCGCTCCTGGCACGGCGTGGCGCCGCGGCGGCGGACCTCGCCGGCATCGCGGCCATCGGCACCGTCGCGGACATGGCGCCGATGACCGGCGAAAGTCGCGCACTCGTGCGGCTCGGGCTCGAGGAGCTCGCCAACACGACGCGACCCGGCCTGCGCGCCCTGCTGGCCCGGGGGGCGGACCAGCCGTCCGCGCCCACCGCCCGGGATCTCGCCTTCGGCGTGGCACCGCGCATCAACGCCGCCGGGCGGATCGCCGACGCAGAGCTGGCCATCTCGCTGCTGCTCGAGGAGGACCCCGCGGCTGCGGAGCGCATCGCCGATCGGCTCGAAGCGGTGCACCATGAGCGACGCGCGCTGACTGCCGCCGCGGTCGAGGAGGCCAGGGCTGCCGTGATGGCCATGGAGGGTGATGGGCCGATCGCGCTGCGCAACGATTCGTGGGCCCCCGGCGTGCTCGGCCTGGTCGCCTCGCGGCTGGTCGACACCCTCGCTCGACCCGTGGCGGTCGCGGGGCGCATCGACAATGAGCTGCGCGGCTCCGTCCGAGCGCCCGCCGACTTCCACGCGGCGCTTGCCCTCGAAGCGTGCGCGCCGTTCCTCAGCAAGCGCGGCGGCCACCCGGCCGCCGGCGGATTCAGCCTCGGCATCGACAGCTGGGGTGCATTTGCCGATGCGTTCAGCTCCCTCCCTCGCCCGTTCCCCACCGACTCGACGCAGATTCCTCAGGGTGCCGGCCGGATCCTGGTCGATCTCGTGCTTCCGGCTTCATACCTCGGTTGGTCGCTGGCCGAGGAGATCGGCCGCCTCGTGCCGTTCGGCCCGGGCCACGTCGAGCCGGTGCTGGCGGTGACCGGCCTCCAGGTGGTCGATGCCCGACGGGTCGGGGCTGGCGCGGACCACGTCGCGATGCGCCTCCGTCACGGCGCCGAGGTGATTGACGCGATCGCCTTCGGCGTTCCGCTCGAGCGAGGCCTGCCACGGGCGGGGACTGCGCTCGACGTCGTCGGCACACTCGAACGGGATCTCTTCCAGGGAGTGTCACGCCTGCGCATCCGCATCTCTGATTTCGCCGATCGGGAGCTCAGCCCACTGGCCGCGCGGCGGCAGGCGGGTCGGCTTGCCGCGGCGCCCCTGTCGGACGCCGTGCCGGTCGGATGACCGAGCCGGCGTCGCCGCTCCAGCGACTCCGAGCGCGGATCGCCCGGCTCGGGGCACCGCTCTGTCTCGGCGTCGATCCGCACCCCGACGCGCTACCCGAGGGGATCGTCACCGGCCTCGCCGGCATCGAGCGGTTTGCCCGCGGCCTGGTCGAGGCGGCCAGCCCGTTCGCGGCGGCGATCAAGGTCAACGTGGCCTTTTTCGAAGCCCACGGCTCGGCCGGCTGGGCCGCCCTCGAGCGACTTCGCACCGACGTGGAGCCTGACCAGTTTCTGATCCTGGACGCCAAGCGCGGTGACATCGGCTCGTCAGCAGAACGCTATGCGGCGGGGCTCCTCGGTCACCTGGGCGCCGATGCGGTCACCCTTTCGCCGTACCTCGGCGAGGATGCGATCGAGCCCTTCCTGGCATATCCCGGTCGGGTCGTCTACCTGCTGGTGCGGACCAGCAATCCGAGCGCCGGCAGGTTGCAGGACCTGCGGGTCGATGAAGCGCCGCTCCACGAGCATGTCGCTCGCTGGGCCGCAGAGCGGTGGGGCGATGGACGGGTGGGGCTGGTGGTCGGCGCCACCGTGCCTGCCGAGCTGACCAGGCTGCGCGCGCTTGTTCCGGAGCCGGGCTTCCTGGTGCCGGGCGTCGGCGCGCAGGGTGGCGACCTGGCAGCGGCGCTCGCCGCCTGCCATGGATCCCGGGCGCCCGGGCTGGTCAACGTGTCGCGCGGGATCGCCGGCTCGGCACACGGCCCCGATTGGCAGGCCACGGCCGGATTGGCGGCCGAAGGCTGGTTGGCAAAGATGCGCGGAGCCGGTGCTACACTCTCGACCTGAGCTTGTCGCCAACCGTGGGCAGGAGGTTGCACCGGGATGCCAAATATCGGACCAGGCGAGTTGATCCTGGTCCTCGTGATCGTCCTGATCCTCTTCGGACCGGGGAAGCTGCCGGACATCGGAAACGCCATCGGTCGCGGAGTGCGGGAGTTCCGCAAGGCGTCGAACAGCCTCGAGGACACCATCCGGGGAGACGCGAAGCCGGCCGCTGCCACTCCGACGAGCGACGCGCCAGCTTCGACCAGCGGCTCCAGCGGGTCATCCGACTCGACTCCATCGAACTGACCGCCGTCGCTCCGCGCCGGCACGTCGTCAGCTGCGCTCTCGCGAGGATGCGATGAGCCCCGCCGACCCCGCGATGTCGCTGATCGAGCATCTCGAGGAGCTCCGCCGGCGCCTGATCATCATCGTGGCCGCCGTCGTCATCGGTGCCGTGATTGGCTTCATCCTGTCGTCGCCGGCGCTCGACGTGCTGATCGCTCCGTTGCCGAAGGGCTTCGAGAAGCTGTACTTCACCGGCGTGGCGGATGCCTTCTCGGTCCGTCTCAAGGTGGCGGTCTTCATCGGCGTCGCCATCGCCATGCCGATCATCCTCTTCCAGGTGTGGCGCTTCATCACCCCGGGACTCACCTCCCGGGAGCGGCGCATGGTGTGGCCGCTGCTGCTGGCGGCGCTCGCGCTGTTCGCCCTGGGGCTGGGGGTCGGGTACGTGATCATTCCGTATGCCCTCGGCTTTCTGCTGAGCTTCGCTGAGCCGGGTCGCATCGAGCCGCTGCTGACCATCAGCGAATACATCGGCTTCGTGACCACCCTGATGCTGGCCTTCGGGCTGGTGATGGAGTTCCCGATCGTGCTCGTCGCCCTGGCGCGGGTCGGCATCCTGAACCATCGGGCGGTGGCGGCGCGTCGGCGCCAAGTGATCGTCGGGATCGTGCTGTTCGCC
>JANMPX010000198.1:0-26968 GCA_031370085.1 Chloroflexota bacterium
AAGCCCCTGGACCGATACTTCCCGGAGCTGCTCGAGCCCCTGCGTACGGTTGGCGGACCGCAGGCGCGATTCGTGCTCGACGGGGAGATCGTCATCGCCCGCGACGGCGGGCTCGATTTCGAGGCGCTCCTGCTGCGCATCCACCCTGCTGCGTCGCGCGTGGCGATGCTGGCTGCCGCGACGCCCGCCGCGTTCGTTGCCTTCGACTGCCTGGCCGAGGGCACCGACGACCTGCGCGCGGCTCCGTTGGACGAGCGGCGGGCCCGGCTCGAGTTGTTGCTCGTGGATCCGCCGCCGTCGGTCCTGCTCACGCCGGCCACCGCCGACCCGGCGCTGGCGCGCCAGTGGTTCGAGGTCTTCGAGGGGGCCGGACTCGACGGCGTGGTCGCCAAGCGCGCCGAGATGCCCTACCTCCCCGGCAAGCGCGAGATGGCCAAGGTCAAGCACCTGCGCACCGCCGACTGCGTTGTGGCCGGCTTCCGCTGGCACAAGAACGGGCCGGGGACGATGATCGGCTCCCTCCTTCTGGGCCTGTGGAATGAGGCCGGTCAACTGCAGCATGCGGGCGTCACGGCATCCTTCACCGAAGATCGGCGCCGTGAGCTGGTGACCTTCCTGGAGCCGTACCGCCGCGATGCGCTCGACGGCCACCCCTGGCGCGAATGGAGGGAGTGGGCGGCGGAGCAGGAGGGCCGACGCGTGCCAGGCGCAACGTCGCGCTGGAACCGCGGCAAGGACCTGTCCTGGGAGCCGCTGCGCGCCGAGCTGGTCTGCGAGGTGGCCTACGACCATCTCCAGGGCGATCGGTTCCGGCATGCCACAACGTTCAAGCGATGGCGGCCGGACAAGCCACCCGCCGAATGCCGCTACGACCAGCTCGAGGAGACTCCACCCGCGCTGCTGGCTGACCTGTTCGGAGGCCGCTGACCGGGCGGAGCGACTACACTCGGCGCCGAAACCCCGCCTGGAGATTGCGCCGCCATGCCCGTGAATCCAAACGAAGCGGTCAACGAGCTCGCCGAACGCTTCTGGGAAGGCGTGCTGGAGCGCGACCCGATCTCTGCCACGATCCTGGGCGACGACCGCTACGACGACCGCCTGCCCGACCTCGGCGAGGCGGGCCGTGCCGCGGATGCGGCGGCATACCGCGAGACGTTGGCCGCTGCACAGGCGATTGACGGGGATGGGCTCGACGCCGAGCAGGTGATCACCCGCGACATGCTGATGCTGGTGGCGCAGACCCACCTCGAGGAGCTCGAGCTGAAGCAGTACCAGCTCGCGATCAACCACATCTTCGGCGTGCAGACCATGCCGGTGCGCATCGCCCAGTACCAGCAGGCCGATACCCCCGACCGCCTTGAGCGCCTGCTTGCCCGTTTCGCCGCATATCCGACCGCCATCGAGCAGCAGGTCGCCACGCTCCGCGAGGGGATGGCCGATGGCCGAACCGGGGCGGCCGCTCCGGTTCGCAAGCTGATCGATCAGATCGAGCGGATGCTGACCCTGCCGTCGGCCGACTTCCCCGCGGTGACGATGGCACAAGTGGTAGACGACCCGGCCCGGGAGCGCGTACGGGCAGGGGTGCAGGCGCACGTCTACCCCGCGCTCCAGCAGCTGCGCGACTTTCTGGTCGACGAGTACGAGGCGCAGGCCCGCCAACAGCCCGGAATCAGCGCCACGCCCGGCGGTGAGGAGGCGTACCGGCTGGCGATCCTCATGAACACGACCGTGGCAGCCGACCCCGACGAGGTGCATCGGTTCGGGCTGGAGGATCTCGCCCACATCGAGGCGGAAAAGGATCAGATCGCGCGTCGCCTTGGGAAGCGTGACCGCGCCGCGCTGGCCAAGGCCCTGGCGGAGGATTCGGACAACCGACCCACCAGCCGCGAGCAGATCGTCGAGCTGGCCGCTCGCCAGACAGCGCGCGCCTTTGCGGCTGCGCCAAGCTACTTCGGGCGGCTGCCCAGGGCCGATTGCGAAGTCAAGGCCGTCGAGGAGTACCGCGAGCGCGAGGTGCCGCCGGCCTTCTACATGCCGCCGTCGATGGACGGCTCGCGCGCGGGCCAGTTCTACATCAACACCTATCAGCCGGAGGAGCGGCAGCTCCACAAGATTGCCTCGATCACCTTCCACGAGGCGACACCAGGTCACCATTTCCAGCTGGCGATCGAGATGGAACTGACCGGCCTGCCGCGCTTCCGCACCCTTGGCTCGCGGATGGCCGGCGTGTCGTACGTGGAGGGCTGGGGCCTCTACTGCGAGCGGCTCGCCGACGAGATGGGGCTCTACCTGTCGGACGAAGAGCGCTTCGGCATGCTCGATATGCAGGGCTTCCGCGCCGCCCGCCTGGTGGTCGACTCCGGGATCCACGCCTTGGGCTGGAGCCGCGAGCGCGCGATCGAGCTGATGCACGAGCGCGGCGCAATGCCGCCGGTCGACGCCGAGATCGAGGTTGACCGGTACACCATCTGGCCCGGCCAGGCGCTCTCCTACAAGATCGGGCAGCGCGAGATCGAGCGCGCGCGCCGAGAGGTGTCTGAGCTGATGGGAGACCGATTCGACCTCCGCGCCTTCCACGACGAGCTGCTCGGCCACGGCTCGCTGCCACTGGCGACCCTGCGCCGCGAGATCCCCGGCTGGGTCGAGGCGGCGGTCTCGGCGCGCGAAGGCGTGGGCGAGGGCGCCCCGGCCCGCTGACCCCGCTCTGCTGCCTGTCCCCGCCAGATTCACATGAGGTGACCACGCGATGGGTTTGATCTCCCGGACCCGGCCGAATTCACATGGGGTGACCATCACGCCGCCCGAACCCCGCCATTTGCACACCGTGCGTGAATATGGCCGCCCCGACTCGGCCGCGACGCCCTCGGCGGGCGCCCGGCGTGAATCTGGCAGGAAGGGCACCGGCTGACGGCTCGATGCGTGCCCCCGACCGCGTCACGCTGACCGGGCGCCACGTGCGGCTGGAGCCAATCGCCGAGCGCCACCGCGACGACCTTCTGGCCGCGGCCGCCGAGGATCCGGCCACCTTCGCCTACATGTCGTCCGACCTATCGGTGGGCGCCGATGCCTGGGGCGACTACCTGGCCGACGCCCTGCGCCCGGACTTCGTAACGTGGGCCACGGTCGATGCCGCCACCGGCCGCGCGGTCGGCTCGTCCCGCTTCGGCGATATCGCCCCCGAGCACGGGCGGGTGGAGATCGGCTGGACCTGGATCGCTCCCTCGCACCAGCGCACCGCGGTCAACACCGAGGCCAAGCTGCTCCAGCTTTCCTACGCCTTCGATGCGCTGGGCGCCACGCGCGTTGCCCTCAAGACCGATGGCCGCAACCTGCGTTCGCAGGCGGCCATCGAACGCCTCGGCGCCGTTCGCGAGGGCACGTTGCGGCGGCACCTGCGCCTGCCCGATGGTTTCATCCGGGACACGGTCTACTTCTCGATCCTGGCCGAGGAGTGGCCGGCGGTGAAGAGGCGCCTTGAGGAGCGGCTCGCAGGTGCCTAGCCCAGGCAAGGAGCGCTCCGTGCAGCCACGGGTGGTCCTGATCCCGTCCTGACCGACCGGACTAGGCGTACTCGCCCCACTCGACGGCTGGGTCGTAGTCGGGGTCCGGAGGCTCCTGGGCGGGTCGCTCCGCTTCGGGGACGTGGCGCAGGTTGACGCGCACCCGGTACCACAGCGACGAGCGGCCGCGCATGCCGTCGACCAGCAGATCTTCTTCGGTGAGGTGCTTCGCCGCCTCGGGGTGACGCTCCTTCCAGCGCTCGAAGCCGGCGATCGCATCTTCCTTCGACTTTGCCTGCGAGATGACGATCAACGGCTGGGTGGAGCGGCGGCGCCCGGTGGGGGCGATCGTCCCATCCGCGCGGCGCATCGAGGCGGACGGCCAGGCCGCCGAAACCGAGCCGGCGCGCCCGCGCGGCGCGGAAGGGTCGGTCGGCGGTCGCGGGTCCCGGATGCGGCGTTTCGAAGGTTGCACCCGCGGTGGCTCTCCGGGCTGCTTGGCGTAGTGCGGGGGCCATGGCGCGTCGCCGACCCCGGAGGCCTCGTCGCGTGCCGACAGCTCGAGGAGCGCCTGCAGCGACCCGACGGCCTGGTCAATGCCGGCTCCCACGTCGCCCAGGCGGGCATATCGGTCCAGCATGGAAACCATGGTGAAATCGCCGAGCTCGGCATCGGGCACTTCCGACCAGGTCAGCGGCGCCGAGACGCGAGCGTCAGGCACGGGACGCACCGAGTAGGCCGAGGCCACGGTCTTGTCCTTGGCGTTCTGGTTGTAGTCGATGAAGACGCCGTGGCGCTCCTCTTTCCACCACTTGCTGGTGGCCAGCTCGGGGACGCGACGCTCCACCTCGCGGGCCAGCGCCAGGGCGGCGCGACGGACCTCGCTGAACCCCCAGTCTCGGGAGATGCGTGCGTAGACGTGGATCCCGCGCGACCCCGAGGTCTTGGGCCAGCCGGTCAGCCCATGGTCGACGAGCACGTCGCGGACGACCAGAGCAACCGACCGAACATCGCTCCACGGGACGCCAGGGCCGGGATCGAGGTCGACCCGCAGCTCGTCGGGGTGATCAAGGTCGTCGTCACGGACCGGGTGCGGGTTGAGGTCGATGCAGCCCAGGTTGGCGACCCACGCCAGCGCGGCAGCATTCGACACCACTACCTCGTCGGCGGTCCGACCCGACGGAAACGACAGCTCGACGGTGCGCACGAAGGGCGGCAACGAGGCGGGGGCACGCTTCTGGAAGAAGTACTCACCGGAGGCCCCGTTGGGGAAGCGCTTGAGCGCCATGGGTCGGTCGCGCACCCCGCGCAGGGCGCCGTCGGCCACCGCCAGGTAGTACTGCACCAGGTCAAGCTTGGTCAGGCCCACGGCGGGGAAGAAGGGCTTCCCCGGGTTGCTGACGCTGACCGGAATTCCTTCGACCTCCAGCAGGACCGATTCGTCAGCCATGGCAACAGGGTAGCCTCTGACGCGCATGATCGACCGATGGCAGCGGTTCCTCGCAGCGGCGGACCGATGGCTGAGTCGGCGGCGCCTGACGCGCGTCGCGCGACTGGCACTGGTCGGCTTCGGGGAGCACCAGGGCCCCCAGGTCGCCGGCAGCATGGCCTATTTCGCCATCCTGGCCCTCTTCCAGGTGGTGGTGCTCGGGGTCGTGGTCTTCAGCCTGCTGATCGGGGAAGGGGACGCTCGACGGGTGGTGATCGATCGGCTGCAGTCGGCGCTGCCACTCCAGGCCGGCACGATCAACCAGGTGGTGGACAGCATCATCGCCACGCGTGGTGGCATCACGGTGGTGAGCGTGGCGATCCTGGCCTGGGGTGGGCTCGGCTTCTTCGATGCCCTCTCCGTTGGGGTGGGTCGCGCCTTTGCCTCTCCCAGCCGTCGTCCGTTCTGGCAGGAGAAGATGATCGTGCTACTGCTGATGGTGGCGGCCGGAATGCTGGCGATCGTGGCGCTGCTGATCTGGTGGGCGGCGGGGATTGCCACCCAGTTCGCTGAGCATGGGCTGCTGCCCGGCGCTTCGACCGACGGACAGGAGGCCTTCGACCTGATCGGTCTGATCGGTCTGATCCTGCCGATCCTGCTCGTGCTGGTCGCGCTGCTGGTCGTCTACCGCCTGGTGCCGAATCGGCGCGTGCGGCTGCGCCAGGCGTGGCCGGGCGCCCTGGTGGCGACCGTGCTGTGGACCGTGCTGCGCGTCTCGTTCACCTGGTACGCGACCTCGGTGGCTCGCTACGAGAGCTTCTTCGGGCCGATCTCGACCGCCATCACCCTGCTCGTATTCCTGTACTTTTCGAGCGCCATCGTGCTGTTCGGAGCAGAGGTTTCGCGGGCTGTCGTGCTCGACGACGAGTCTGTCGCCGAGGCTGGCGCTGGACACGTAGGTCACACGGTGTAGTACATTTCGCCCACATCGCTTCCCGGGCGGGCCCGGTTAGCATGCCGTGGCACCACGTAACGGGGCATTGGGCAAATGAATACCTCACGGAACGTCGTATGAGGCGACGATCTCATTCGGCCATCGCGCTTGTAGCCCTGCTGATGGTCGGAACGAGCATCGTCTCCCCCTCTCCCCGCGACCAGGCCCAGGCCGCGGATCCGCTCGCCGAAGCGAAGGCTGAGCAGCAGGCGCTGGCGCGCACCCTGACCTCGCAGCGTGCCGCCCTGGCCCAGCTCAAGGCGACCTCCGCCGCGCTGGCGGTGAAATTGGACCGGGCGGAGGCCGCGCTCGCATCGGTGACCGCGGAGTACGACCGCATCAGCGGCCTGCTCGTGCAGGTGCAGACCCAGGTCGCAGAGATCACCGCTCACCTTGCCGACCTTCGCGCCCAGATCGCCGGGCTCGATCGCCAGCTCAACACCCTTGCGGTGCGGATCAGGCTCGAGACCGCCGCGCTTCACGAGCGCGAGAACCTGCTCCAGGACCACCTGCGCGCCGCCTACGAGCAGACCCAGACGTCGCTGCTGGAGATCATCATCTCGGCTCCCACGCTGGATGCCGCCACCACGCAGGTGAGCTACCTGATCAGCGTCACCGACCAGGACCGGCAGCTTGCCGACGAGATCAAATCCCTGCGCGCGGAGCTCACGACCGAGCAGGTCACGCTGCGCGACGGTCGCCGCACGCTGGGCCAGGCCCGCGACGAAGCCGATGCGCAGGCCAAGCTGCTGACCGCCCGCGAGGCGGAGCTATCGGACATGGAGGCGCAGCTCGCCGCGCTCAAGAAGGCCGCCGAGCGGAAGCGCAGGGCGCAGGCCGACGCGCTGAACGCCGCGCTCGAGGCGCGCGGCAACGTCGCAGCCCAGATCAAGGCCAGCGAGGACGCCTTCGCTGCGCAGATCGCACTGGTCAAGAAGCTGCAGGCCGAGGCCGACGCCCGCAACCAGAGCCCATCGGCCTTTGGCTTCCGCTGGCCGGAGGATTCCTTCCACGTGACCCAGGAGTGGGGCCCCACCAGCTTCCGCCTGGAGCCGCCCTACAGCTACAAGGGCGTCTACTACCCGCACTTCCACACCGCGATCGACATCGCCTCCGGCTGCGGAACCCCCATCCACGCGGTCGGCAGTGGCACGGTGGTGGCCTCGGGCCAGCCCCTGTGGCCATGGGACTCCGCGTACGGCGTGATCATCAACCACGGATTCGGCGCCACGACCGTGTACTGGCACCTGCAGGCGCGAGTGGTCGTCTCGGCGGGCCAGACCGTCTCATTCGGCCAGGTGATCGGCTACGAGGGGTCGACCGGCAACTCGACCGGCTGTCACCTGCATTTCGCGATCAACGACCACGGGGTGTACGAGAACCCGCGCCACTACCTGCCCTAGCTCAGGTCCGGGCAGGCTCCGCGCTCCGAGCGGCGGGGAGGTAGCTGCGCTCGACGTACTCGCCCAGCATCCGCGCGGTGGTGAAGTGCCAGATCGCCGCTGACAGCGCCGCCCGCATGGTGTCGATCCAGGCTTCCGGCAGCGCCTCCGCGTCCCGGGCGTAGAAGCGCGGCACCACCTCGTCCTCCAGGATCCGATACAGGTCGGCGGCGTCGGCTTCATCCTGGGCGTCCTCATCGGCCAGCGATTCGCGGCCGCCGATTGCCCAGCCGTTCGCCCCGTTGAATCCCTCATCCCACCAGCCATCGAGCACGCTCAGGGAGGGGATTCCGTTGATCGCGGCCTTCATGCCCGAGGTGCCCGACGCCTCCAGCGGGCGTCGCGGGTTGTTCAGCCACACGTCGACGCCGCCGATCATGAATCGCGCGATGCGCATGTCGTAGTCCTCGAGGATGAACATCCTGCCCCGCAGCGGTGCCGAGCGGGTGAGGCCGAAGATGCGCTGGATCACCTTTTGGCCGGGCCGGTCCGCGGGATGGGCCTTGCCGGCAAGCAGGACCTGCACCGGTCGATCCGGATCGGCCAGCAGGCGGGCCAGTCGGGGCTCGTCGTGGAACAGCAGGTCGGCACGCTTGTAGGTTGCAAAGCGCCGCGCGAAGCCGATGGTCAGCGCCTCGGGGTCGAACGCCTCATGCAGCTCGCGCAGGACCTCGGGCGACTCGCCGTGGCGCGCAAACTGGCGAACCAGGCGTCGACGCACGAACTGGATCAGCTCGCGCTTCTGCTGTCGATGCGCCCCCCACAGGTCCGCGCCGTTGACTCCGTCGAGCCGCTCGAAAGGTTCCGGGCCGGCCAGGTCGGCGGCCAGCGACTGGCCGATCGAGCGCTCCAGGAACCGTCGCATCGGCCGCCCCAGCCAGGTCGCGACGTGGACCCCATTGGTGATCGCGGGGATCGGGTGGCCGGCCACCGGCTGCCAGGTCTCTGTAGCGGTCGCGGCATGCAGCCGGCTGACCGCGTTGGCGGCGACCGCGTGGCGCAGCACAAAGGCGGTCATGTCGAACGGAGGATCGGCCTCCTCTCCCACACCGCGTCCGAGCTCCATGAGCTCACCGGCCGGCATCCCCGTGGCCGTGAGCCACGGAGCCAGCTGTGCCGTCGCCAGCTCCCGCGCGAAGAGCTCGTTGCCGGCCGGGACCGGCGTGTGGATGGTGAAGACGGCATCGCGACCGACGCGACGCAGCGCCTCGGCGGGATCCAGCGACGGCTCGCCGGCGAGCAGCTCGCGGGCACGCTCGAGGAGCAGAAACGCCGAGTGGCCCTCGTTGAGGTGCCAGGCGGCCGGCTGGATCCCCAGTGCCCGCAGGGCGCGCACCCCGCCGACCCCGAGGATCAGCTCCTGGCAGAGGCGCATCTCTCGCCCACGGACGTAGAGGATGTGGGTGATCGGCCGGTCCGCGCCGTCGTTGGCAGGGATATCGGTGTCGAGCAGCAGCAGCGGGACGCGTCCCACCTGGGCCACCCAGACCGCTGCGTGGACCTTGCGTCCCGGGAAGTCGACGCTCACCTGGAGTGGCGATCCGTCCCGTCCCCGAGCCCGCCGCAGCGGGAGCATGGCCGGATCGAGATCAGGCTGGGCATGCTCCTGGTGCCCATCGGCGTCGATCTGCTGGCGGAAGTAGCCGCGTCGATAGAGGAGCCCCACCGCCACGAACGGGAGGGCCCCATCCGAGGCCGATTTGCAGTGGTCGCCCGCCAGGATGCCGAGTCCGCCTGAGTAGAGCTGGATCGACTCGTGGAAGCCGTATTCGGCGCAGAAGTACGCGACCGGGCCGCTGAGCTCGGCGCTCGGATCGGCGCTGGTTGCGCGGCGATACCACGAGTCGGAGCCATTGCGGAGGTAGCGATCGAACTCGTCGAGCAGTCGGCTGGCGTCGACCATGAAGTCCTCATCGGCGACCAGATCGGACCAGCGGCCGGGTGGCACAGCGGCGAGGACCGGGATCAGGCTTCGGTGGCGCGACCAGGCGGCGGAGTCGATCCGCGCGAAGAGGGCCCCGGCGCGGGCATTCCAGCTCCACCACAGGTTGTAGGCCAGCTCGCGGAGCCCTTCGAGGCCCGGGGGGAGGAGAAAGTCATGGCCGGGGAGGGTCGGCACATGGACGGGGCTGCTCATCGAAGGCCGATGATACCGGTCAGGATCGTCGCCACCGCGCCCTGCGCCGCGTACCATTGGCAATAACGTGATCGACGGCTATACGGTCCTGGAGGCGGCCTCGGTCCTTGGCGTCCCGGAAGGGCGCGTCTGGGAGCTCTTGGCGCGCGGGGTGATCTCCGGCACGCCAGAGGGCGATTCGATGCGGGTCTACCTCAAGGCTCGCGCCGAGCCGTTGGTCGCCGCGCACGAGCCACCCAGGTCAAACGGCAACGGCGGCTCGAACGGCGGCTCGGAGGCAAGCGCCTTTCGCGAGTTGCTCACCGAGTTTCGCAATCTGACCGAGCGCTACGGCCAGGCCCTGCTCGCACTCGGCGAGGCCCGCGGCGAGGTGGCCGGCCTCCGCTCACGGGTCGAGCTGCTGGAGTCGCGCATTGACCTGCGGCTTCCCGCGGAGGCCGCGCCTGCAGCGGTCGCCTGGACGGCTCCCGGACCCCCGGATGCTCCTCCAGCGCCAACGCCGGAACCCGTCGCGGCACTGTCGCAGGAGCCGGCCAGGGAACGTGCGCCGCGAAAGACGGCCGCGCCCCGGAAGCCGAAATCGGGTTCGACAGCGCCGCGAAAGGCGCCGACCCGGCGCTCCGCGGTAGCGGGCATCGCGGATGCGCTCGCGCGGGCCGAGGACCCATCGGCCGCTGAGCTTCCCCAGTCGCCCGAGCAGCGCCACGCGGCGCAGCTCGCGGTCGAGCCAGCGCCCGAGCTGACGCCAGCGCCCGAGCCGGAGGCCGTTGAATCGACGATGGCAATCGCGTCCGCCTACAGCGCCGAGGTCGTCGAACCCGATTGGTTCGCGGACGGTGACTTCGTGTGGCTGGATGCCGCGGAGGTTCCCCTTTCGGACGTTGCCGCTTCCGAGGCGACACCGGTCGAGCCCGCTGAGGTTGCGCCATTCGAACTCCCCGCCGTCGAGGAGCAGATCCGGGAAGAGCCACCGGCACTGGTCGAGGACCTTGCCGAGGTCGAGGCGCAGGTCATCTCCGAGGAGCTGGCGGAAGCCGAGCTGCAGCCCGGGCCGGAAACCGCCAGGTTCAATGACGATGTAGCCGAGGTGGAACCGGTCGAGCCGTTCCCGGTTGCCCCGGTCGAACCTCCAGATGGCCAGGAGCCGATCTGGGAAGAGCCACCGATCGTGGTGGAGGACCTTGCCGAGGTCGAGGCGCAGGTCATCTCCGAGGAGCTGGCGGAAGCCGAGCTGGAATCTGCGCCGGGCGGCTATCCAGAGCCCGCAGTGGCGCCGGAGCCGCCCTCGGAGCCCGCGCCTGCGGTGCTGACCCTCAGCGACGAGGAACTGACCCGACTGGCAGCTGACGAGGGCTGGGGCGCCAGCGAGGTCGAGGCCATCCGCAGCCTGATCGGCAGCGGCGACCCACCCGGACCGATCGAGCTCCCGGGCAGCGCGGAGCTCGACGCCGCCATGGAGGCGCTCGAGGCGACGCCCCGCGAGGTGCCCTCGTCGAATCCGCTGGCTGAAGCTAAGCGGAGAAGCGCGGCCATCCCGCCCAGCTCTCGGATCCAGCCGGCATGGCCGTCAACGTCGCCCATCCCTCGGGTTCCCGCCATGCCGCCGCAGGGCTCGGCCTCGAGCGAGCCCCCGTGGCTCCGCCGCCGTCGAGGACCTGCCGCCACCGCGTTCCGCACGCTCCGTCGCCTGTTCCCTGGCTAGCGAGGGGTGACCGGGCGCTCCGGCGGCACGCGACTGCCCGGCCTTGGGCCGCGCGGCGAGGGATGGGTGGCGGGCCAATTCCTGCTGCTCGGCCTGGTCGGCCTCTTCGGAGCGCTGCATCTGGCCAGCCTCACCGTGGCCGGCCCACTCGACGGCCTGGTCCTGCTGGTCGGGATTGCCGAAATCGCGATCGGCGGTTTCGCGCTGCTCAGCGGCTTCCGCGAGCTCGGCCCGAACCTGACGCCAATGCCGCGTCCCCTCGACGCTGGCAGCCTCGTTCGCGATGGGATCTATGCCCGCATCCGGCACCCGATCTACGCGGGGTTGATGCTGGCCAGCATCGGCTGGGCGACCGCGACGCGCAGCGCGCCGGCCTTTGCGGCCGCGGTCGCGCTCTGCCTCTTTCTGGACGTCAAGGCGCGTCGCGAGGAGGCCTGGCTCGTCGAGCGCTACCCCGACTACGAGGAATACCGCCTCGGGACGAGGCGCTTCCTGCCGCGGATCTACTGACCGGCGAGAGAGAGCAGCTCGCCCCAGAGCGCCTGCACCTCGGTATCGTGGGCTGCCCATTCGAGCAGGTCGGGGTTGAGCCCGAAGGCGGTGCGCAGCTTCTCCCTGGCGCTGTCGAGCTGCCCGGCCAGCGCCCGGCGGCAGGCCTGGTTGTAGATCGTGGTGCCGGCAACCGCATCGGGCAGCAGACCATCGGCCACCAGCAGGGCCAACCGTTCCTCGAGCCCCGTCAGCAGCTGACCATCGCGCTGGCCGTGCGGCGCCGAGAAGAGGTGCTCGAGCACATGCTCACACCCGTTACCGACGCAGCCGCCAAGCAGGGCGGCGAGCTCCGGCTCCTCGAATCGGGCTGCGCGCACGCGTGACACCAGGTCGGAGGTGGCCGATTCGGCCACCGCATCGACACGATCCCATGGCCAATCCGCGTGCCGGTCGTGCTCGTCGGCGTTGATGGTGTCGATCTCGCCGTCCGCGAGCCCCTCGAGTAGCTCGCCGCGCTCCGCCCGTGCAAGGCGGTCTGCCTGGCGCAGCTTCCAGACGAAGATGTGCACCTGCACGTCCTTCCGGGACCAGCCACCATCAGCCGGCGGCGCGTCGCGCCGGCTCCGGTCGATGGCGGCGAACAGCTGCCGCTCTGCGTCTCTTGTGGCCTCCAGCAGGTCCGCCAGGTGCCCGCCGATCTGGTCGGCCTCCATCATTCCTCCAGCGGTTCCGATCATTCAGCTCCCGGCCCAAGGTGATAGCCGAGGCGGCGCGGGATCCGGGTCAATTCTCGCAGCCACCAGGGTGCGCGGCGACCCGCCTCTTCGCGATCTTCGCGGGCGACCATCGCGGCGCGCATCACCCGGGCGCCGACGTAGCGGAACGGCTCCGGCGGCAGGCGCCGCGATGGAGGCCCGACCACGGCCAAGCGGGTGAGTGGCTCGTCGGATTCGAGTGCGAGGGCAGCCAGGATCTTGCCGCCGAGGTGCGACGGTGCGACACCGTTGCCCGAGTACCCCAGCCCGAAGTGGATCCGCCCGCCACGCAGCGTGCCAAAGCGGGGCAGGTGGTCCGCGGAGATATCGATCGGGCCGCCCCACGCATCGGTCAGCCGCACATCGGCGAGCTGGGGAAAGAGCCAGCGAAAGGCGAAGGCGGCCCGTCGCGCGCAGCCGACGTCATCGGTGAAAATGGGGCCGATCTGCCCGCCGTAGCCGGGTCGCCCGCCTCCGGCGCCGATCGCGATCCTCCCGTCGCGGGTCACGCGCAGGTAATGCACACTGGCGCGAGCGTCGACGATCGACTCGCCGCCGGTCCAGCCGAGCTCCTTGAGCCGATCGGGGATCGGCTCGCTGCGGACCATGTAGCTGCCCCAGGCGAGCAGCGACTGGCGGAACGGCCCCCATCCAGCCGCCCATGCGTTGATCGCCAGCACGACGTGTCCGGCGCTCACCTCGTCGAGGCCTTCGTCGCTGTCGACCAGCAGCCGAACCAGCTTCCCGTCCAGCCGCAGACGCGTGACGGTCGAGCCCTCGTGGATCGCCACCCCGCGGCTCAGCACCACGCGGCGCAGGCCGCGGGCCAGCAGCGCCGGCTGGACGGTCGCTGCCTCGCGCATCAGGGCGCCATTGCGAAAGCGCGGCGAAGCGCACCGGGCGCGGATCTGCTCCACGCGACGCGCGGCGTATTCCCGCGGTACGCCGAGGCGCGCCGCGGTGGCCAGCGCGGCGTCCATCGCGCGGTCGTGGAGCGGAGTGGTCGATACGGTCAGCATGCCGCTGCGCCGGTAATGGGCGCTGACCCGCTGCTGCCGGCACCACGCTCCGATCTCGCGCACGGAGGCCGACACGGCCTGGGCAGCCTCGAGGGCGGCGGCCTCGCCGAACAGATCGACCAGGCCGTCGAGCTCGTCCCACCAGGCGTTCACGAAGCCCCCGTTCCGTCCCGAAGGACCGCCGCCGCAGATGTCCTGCTCGAGGATCACGACGCGCAGATTGGGTGCGCGTTCGGTGAGCTGGAAGGCGGTCCACAGCCCGGTGTAGCCGCCGCCGATGATGGCCACGTCGCAATCGAGGTCGCCGCTCAGCGGTCGAGCAGGGGGCGGGTTGCCCTCCGCTGCCAGGGCGTCGCGCAGCCACGGGTTGCGCTGCCCGCGCCCGGGGCGCAGTGCGAGGTCGTCGCGGGTCAGGAGCGATCGGTCCATGCCTGCGGCGACAATAGAGGATGTGCGCCGCTCCGCTCTTGACAGCGGATCCTTTGCTTTGGCACAATAGTTTGCGTGACACGAACTATTCGGGCGACGCAAACCGTCGCCGCGGAGCTGCTGGACGAGCTGGGACCGATCATCGCCGGTGAGCGCGCCGCCTTTGCGCAGCGCTGCCATGAGCGCTCGATCAGCATGTCGCATCTCCACCTGATGACCTTCCTCGAGGCGCATGGGCCGTTGCCGATGAGCCGCGTCGCAGACCTGCTCGGCTCAGGCCTGCCGGCCGCCACCGGGATCGTGTCCCGCATGGAGGAGCGTGGCCTGGTGGCCCGCACCCACGACAACGACGACCGTCGCGTCGTCACCGTCAGCCTGACCGATGCGGGGGCCGCCGAGCTGCAAGAGCT
Organism: Chloroflexota bacterium; assembly: GCA_031370085.1. Classification (GTDB taxonomy): domain Bacteria; phylum Chloroflexota; class Limnocylindria; order QHBO01; family QHBO01; genus CF-167. Next base: position 14,310 of record JANMPX010000198.1, read on the forward strand.
CAACAGCTCCCGTCGCGCGCGCATGGCGAGCGCGCTGACCCACCTTGACGATGCGCAGCGCCGCCAGCTGCTCGACTCAATGCGAACGCTGCGGGCAGCGTTCGAGCGCATGCACACAGAAGGAGCAACCGAGTGAGCGTGGCCAGCCGAGCCCTGGACGACGCACCTGTTCACGTGGACCCCCGAGCGCGGACCGAGATCCTGATCGCGATCCTGCTGGCGATGTTCCTGTCAGCGCTGGATCAGACGATCGTCGGCACCGCACTGCCGACCATCGTGACCCAGTTGCACGGCAACGATTACTACACCTGGGTGATCACCATCTACCTGCTGACCGCCACCATCAGCGGGCCGATCTACGGCAAGCTCTCCGACCTGTTCGGCCGGCGACCGATGGTCATGATCGGGGTCAGCCTCTTCCTGATCGGGTCGGCACTCTCCGGCCTGTCGCAGGAGATGTGGCAGCTCGTTGCAGCGCGCGGTCTGCAGGGCCTCGGTGCCGGAGCCATCTTCCCGATCGCCCTGGCCGTTATCGGCGACCTCTTCACCCCCGCCGAGCGCGGCAAGTACCAGGGCCTCTTCGGCGCCGTCTTCGGCGTCAGCGCCCTGATCGGTCCCGCCCTCGGGGGCTTCCTCACCGATAACGTCGGGTGGCACTGGGTCTTCTTCGTCAACCTGCCCATCGGCGCGGTGGCGCTGGTCATCATCTGGCGGCTCTTGCCGCCCATCAAGCACCCGGAGCGGGCCCGCAGCATCGACTACCTGGGCAGTTCGCTCTTCGCGGCGGCCCTGGTGCCGATCCTGATCGGCCTTACCAACAAGCGGACCCTGGACTGGACCAGCCCGGAGGTGGGCGGCCTGATCGCGCTGGGGCTGGCCCTGGCGGCGGTCTTCCTTTGGGTCGAGTCGCGCGCCGCCGAGCCGATCCTGCCGCTGAGCCTGTTTCGCAATCGATCGATCAGCGTGTCGCTGCTCGCCGTCTTCCTGGCAGGTTTCGGCTTCTTCGGCGCCATCATCTGGATCCCGCGCTGGTTCCAGGTCGTCCTGGGATCGAGTGCCACGGCGGCCGGCTACCAGATCCTTCCCCTGCTCGCCGGCCTGATCGTCAGCTCGGTGGTTTCCGGGCAGCTGATCAGCCGGACCGGGCGCTACCGCGTGCTGATCATCCTCTCGATGGCCTTCCTGTCGGTCGGCCTCCTGCTGATGACCCAGCTTCGTGGCGACACGAGCCTGCCGCAGCTCTGGCTGTGGATGGTCATCGCCGGGATCGGGATCGGTCCGAGCCTGGCGGCCTTCACGATCGTGGTCCAGAATGCCGCCCCATTCGTCCAGCTTGGCGCCGCGACAGGCGCGCTCACCTTCTTCAGGCAGGTCGGCGGTACGGTCGGCCTCGCGATCAGCGGCACGCTCTTCAGCACGGCGCTGGCGACGGAGGTCCCACGCCAGATGGCCGCGGCCGGGGTTCCGGCTGAGATCGCCGGTCGCTTCGCCTCGTCGGGGGTCGGCACCGACGTCAGCTCGGTTGGTGACCTGGGGTCGCGCATCCTGGCCAGCGTGCCGGAGCAGTTTCGGGCGGCGGTGAAGCCGTTCGTGCCGAACATCGTCACCGGCTTCCACGAGGCCTTCAGCCTGGCCATCGCCAGCGCCCTGTGGATCGGGGTGGCGGCCGGCATGGTGGCCACCATCGTGACCCTCGTCCTGCTCCCGGAGCTCCCATTGCGGACGCACCACGGACCCGCCCGCCCGGTGCCGGTCGAGGGGGACATGGAGGGTTCTGAGCCTGCTCCCTCCATGGCGCTCGAGTAGGGAGCTCAGCCGGGCAGGCCCCCGCGCCGCGCGTTGACGCGGCCGATCTGCTCCTGATCGCCGATCGCCTCGAGCTCGGCCAGGCCGCGCTCCAGAGTGGCCTGCTCACCGGTGAGCAGGCCCAGCTCGGTGCGCACTCGGGCGGCGAACGGTCGGCTGCCGCTGGCCTCGAAGAGGGCGAGGGCTCGCTCCAGCTCCGCCGGTTCCGCCCGCGAGAGCCCCAGCGACCGGCGGGCCTGCGCCTCGGTCAGCGCCATGCTCCCGCGCGCTGCGCGCTCCAGGATGGGTTGCACCACCTCCGGGAGCAGGCGCTGGCCTCCATCGGAGCACAGGGCCAGTGCGTACTCGATGTGCACCGGCCGGTCGAGCAGCCACAGGTCGGCCCGCGCGACCACCTCTGAAGCGATCCGCGGCAGGTCGACGGTTGCCAGCGCGGCGAGGGCGCGGGTCGGATGCCCGGCCTCGAAGCGCGAGACGATATCCTCGAACATCTCCTGTGCGCGCTGCTGCAGTGGAGCGTCGCCGCGGCCGCGCCCAACGGCCATGGCGGCGTACATGCCCTGCAGGGCGAAGCCGGCAGCCATCCGGTTGGCCTCGATCCACAGGTTGTGCATCGCCTCGTACGAGGCCGCCACCCGGTCCCAGCGTCCCAGCTGCCAAAAGGCATAGCTGCGCCACGCCGCCAGCCCAATGGCAAAGCCCGGACCCTGGCCCGGCTGGATCTGCGCCAGCTCGGATTCGGTGGCGGACAGTACGGTTGCCAGGTCGCCGATGATGGACGACGCCCAGGCGACCACGAACTGGGCGTCCGAGCGCTCCGTCATGCCGAGCCGCGGGATCGTCAAGCGACGCTGGGCCGTGCGCCGGGCCCCAGCCGGATCGGTGCTCGAGGTCAGGCTGCCGCGGGCGTCGAAGGCGGCGCTCAGCAGGCTGGGGTCACCGAGCTGCTCGGCGATCGCCATCCCCTGCGCCGCACTGCGCCGCGCCGCCTCCTCCTCCTCGGACGACGCGAGGCGCTGGCCGGTGTTCCTCAGCCAGTAGGGAAAGAACGCTTCCGAGATCAGGAAGGTGGCCACCGCGTGCTGGTCGGCGGCTCCGGGGATCAGCTCGCGGGCCTCGTCGCGCAGGCGGTTGTGCGCGGCCTCGTTGGGCTGATCTGCCACTGACGCATACCAGCGGCCCATCACCATCAGCATCTCGGCCAGCACCCGCAGACGGAAGGCGTCCGGCCGGCCCTGCTCGCGGCCGATCCGCAGGGCAGTGGCATAGGAGGCCACCGATTGGTCGCCGGCGAGATACGTATCGCCCAGCCTCGCGTACAGCTCCGGGTGCTCGGACGGGTCTGCGAGACCGATGGCGGCCAGCAGGTGGCGGCTGGCCTCGGCATTTGCGGCTGCGGCGAATGCCGCCTCGCCGGCGCGACGCAACCAGGCCACCGCTTCCGTGTCGATCCCCGCGTCGCGCATGCCCGAGGTGGCGGTGAGGGTGGCCGCTTCGCGCAGATGGAATGCGATCAGCTCTGCCAGCTCGTCCTCGCGGCCGGCCGCGATCGAGGCCAGCCAGCGGCCGGCATTGGCGTGCAAGCGCGCGCGCTCGGCGCGCGGCAGGGTCTGATACGCCACCTCTCGGATCAGGATGTGCCGGAAGGCATAGCTGCCGCGGCCCGCCGGACGGACCAGGTCGCGCTCGAGGAGGCGGTCTGCCGCCGATTCGAGATCGGGAAGCCCATCGGGCTCGAGCGCCTGCAGACCGGCCATGCTGAAGGTGCGCCCATAGACAGAGCCCAGCTGCAGGAGGCGCCGCGCCATCGGATCGAGCAGATCGAGGCGCGCCAGCACCGTCGCCTGCACCGTGTCGGGCAGGGTCGCCACAGCCTCCGCCAGCGCCTCGGCGTCGTCGAAGCTGGCGACCCGCTCACGGATCGAGCGGACGAGCTCGCCGACGTAGAACGGGTTCCCCTCGGCGCGGTCAGCAACCAGCCGTACCAGCTCCGGGGCAGGGCGCTCGAGGATGTACTCTACAAGCTGGCCGACCGCCGTCGAATCGAGTGGCTCGAGGGCCAGAGAGACGTAGTTTCGACGGCCGCCGCCCCAGGTTGGTCGGCGATCGAGCAGCTCCGGGCGGGTCAGCACCACCATCAGCAGCGGGGCGTCGGTCCGCGGCTGGAGGATGTATTCGATCAGGTCGAGCAGGCTCTCGCTGGACCAATGCAGATCCTCGATCACCAGCATCAGCGGGCCGCGACCGGCGCACAGCTCAACGGTTCGGCGCCACGCCGCGAAGATGTCGCCGCGGTCGGCCACCTCTCCATCTGAGAGACCGATCGTGGCGGTCAGCAGGTCCGCCGTCCGCTCCGGCCCCTCGTCGCCGGCCTCGCGCAGCCACACGGTGGCGGCTTCCCGGATCTGCTCCGCGGTGCTCTCCTCGCCCTGGCCGACGATCTGCAGCAGGAGCGATCGGAGGGGCGCATAGGTCAGCCGTTGCCCGTAGGGGAGGCACTGCGCGGTCGCGACCAGGGCACCCGGCGCGACCTGGGGCAGTCGGTCGATGAACTCTTCGAGGAGTCGGGTCTTGCCCGTCCCCGGCGGTGCGATGATGCTGACCAGGTAGGGCCGCCGTTCGGCGACCGCCCGTCGTGCGACGAGCATCAGCTGCTCGAGGTCCCCCTCGCGTCCGACCAGGGGAATGCGATGGGTGGAGGATTCGGCCACGCCCAGCACCGGCAGGACGGTCGTGGCGCCGCTCTTGCCTTTCAGCTCGAGCTCGACTGGAGGGCCAAAGGCGAAGGCTGACCCCGCCGCGCGGGCGCTGCGCAGGGTGACCAGCAGCTGCCATGGCTCGGCCGCCTGCTGGAGCCGCGCCGCGACGTTGACTGCGTCGCCGGTCACGATGAAGTTGCCATCGGATCGCTCCCGGCTGGCCATCACCTCGCCGGTGTTCAGGCCGAGGCGAATCGGTAGCCGCTCGCCAAGGATCGGGTCGTCACGGATTCGGTCTCGGAGCTCGAGGCCGGCGGCCATTGCGCGGCGGGCGTCGTCATCGTGCGCCTGCGGGATGCCGAAGATGGCCATCGCGGCGTCGCCGATGAATTTCTCAAGCGTCCCGCCGTGGACAGCTATCACCTCGCTGGCCACCATGAAGAATCGCGAAAGCAGGGCTCGCAGGTCCTCCGGATCAATGCTCTCGCCGAGCGAGGTGGAGCCGACCACATCGGCGAACAGGACCGTCACCAGTCGTCGCTCATCGGGCATGCCAGCATGGTACCGATCGACCGCTACCATGGACAGGTGATCGAGTACGACCCGTCCACGGCGCTGGTCGTGGTCGATCTGCAGAACGACTTTGCCGATCCGGCAGGCAGCCTGGCCGTCGCTGGTGGCGAAGCGGTCGTGCTGCGCGCCAACGACGAGATCCAGCGGGCGGTCGCCGCGGGGGCGCCGGTGGTCTTCACCCAGGACTGGCACCCGCCATCGACGCCGCATTTTGCCAAGGACGGCGGGATCTGGCCGGTTCACTGCGTGGCCGACACCTGGGGCGCCGAACTGTATCGGGGGCTGGTGGTGGCAGGCCCCATCGTCCGCAAGGGCACGAACGGGGAGGACGGCTACTCCGGTTTCACCGTCCGCGACGCGGCCGGTGGCGAGCATCCGACCGAGCTGGAAACCGTCCTCGGGGAACGAGGCGTCAGGCGGGTGGTGGTCTGCGGGCTGGCGACCGACTACTGCGTGCGGGCCACTGCTCTCGATGCCGTTCGGCTTGGCTTCGAGACGGTCGTGCTTACCGATGCGGTCGCCGCCGTTGACCTGGTGCCCGGCGATGGCGAGCGAGCCCTGGCCGAGATGGCCACCGCCGGCGCCCGGCTGGAATAGCGGCTAACCCGAGCGTCGAGCCCAGCCGACCAGACCGGCACCGCCCACCACCGCCGCAGCGCCGATCACGATCCAGGTCCGGTTGCCGGTCATGAAGCTTCCCGGCGCGAACGGAAGATCCAGGCCCTGGGCGATCCACACCAGCCCCGCCAGCGCGGTCAAGGCGCCCAGCACCACAGCAGCGATTCGCATGCCGGTCAGCATAGCCCGAAGGCCGATTCTTTCCTCTTGCGCTCGAGAATATGGCGGGTATACTCGCGCCAAATCGGGCCGTAGCAGAAACGGCGCCAGCAGCCTTCCCTCCCCCTCCCACCACGTTCTTCGTCGGCTCACGGGGTAGCGGCAAGACCCGTGGCCGGCGTGGGCGGACGCGACGTTACCCGAGCTGGTAACTCTATGTGGGAGGGTCCTTCGTGGCCTACACCGATCAGGTGCTCACGTGTGCGGACTGCGGAATCGATTTCGTGTTCTCCACCTCTGAGCAGGAGTTCTTCGCGCAGAAGGGATTCACCTCTGCGCCCAAGCGCTGCTCGTCCTGTCGTGCGCAGCGACGTGCCACCGGCGGTGGCGGCGGCTCGACCTATGGCGCCAGCAACGGCGGATACGGCGGCGGCGGCGGCTACAGTCGCGGCCCTCGCGAGATGTTCGACGCGGTCTGCGCTCGATGCAGCAAGGAGACGCAGGTCCCCTTCCGGCCGACCGGTGCTCGACCGGTCTACTGCAGCGACTGCTTCCGGCTGATGCGCGGCTAGTCTCGCATCGGTCCTGAGCCTGGAGCGGCGTCCCATGAGGGGCGCCGCTTTCGTGTTCGTCTCCTCCATTTGCAGCTCCAGCACGTAGCGACGAGGCAGCGCCGAATCGGCCTCCGAGAGGTGGCCCTCTTGGTGCTGGTTGGCTGTGGCAGCAAATCCCCACCAGGAAGGAGTTCGCGCCCCTTCGTAAGCTGCTCCAGCTGCAAACGTGGGCGGCCGCGTAGTTGGCTCGTATCATGGGCAGCAACATGAACGATCTCGATCTGTGGACCGAGCTGGCCGCGCAGCTGCGGGTCGATTCGATCCGCTCCTCCTCGGCGGCAGGTTCCGGCCATCCGACCAGCTCGATGTCGGCCGCCGAGCTCATGGCGGTGCTGGTGACCAAATACCTGCGCTGTGACTTCGACCGGCCCGAGGATGCGCGCAACGACCACCTGATCTTCAGCAAGGGCCACGCCTCGCCACTGCTGTACGCGATCTACAAGGCGACCGGCGCGATCTCCGATGACGAGATGCTCACCTTCCGCAAGAAGGGGAGCCGCCTGGAAGGGCACCCCACCCCGCTGCTGCCGTGGGTCGACGTGGCCACCGGCTCGCTGGGGCAGGGGCTGCCGATCGCGGTGGGCGTAGCGCTCGCCGGCAGGCAGCTCGACCGTCTGCCCTACCGGGTCTGGTGCCTGTGCGGCGACTCTGAGATGGCCGAGGGCTCGATCTGGGAGGCGTTCGAGGCCGCTTCCTTTCACTCGCTCGACAACCTGACCGCCATCATCGACGTGAATCGCCTTGGCCAGACAGGAGAGACGATGTACGGCTGGGACCTTGATGTCTACGCGGGACGGGCACGAGCCTTTGGCTGGCACGCCATCGAGGTCAACGGCCACGACCCGCTCGCCATCGACCGCGCCTACGCGGAGGCGCTGGCGACGACGGGCCGACCCACGGTGATCCTGGCGCGAACGGAGAAGGGCCGCGGGGTCGCGGCGGTGGCCAACAAGAATGGCTTCCACGGAAAGCCGCTGGCCGATCCCGAGGCGGCGATTGCGGAGCTGGGCGGCGTCCGTCACCTCACCGTGGCGGTCGCCAAACCGGAGGGTGACGCGGCCGCGCACGTCTTCCCGATCAGCGGCGAACTGCAGCTGCCGGCCTACGAGCTCGGCTCGAAGGAGGCGACCCGCAAGGCGTACGGCGACGCGCTGGTCGCCCTGGGCAATGCGCGGGGCGACGTGATCGCGCTCGACGGAGAGGTCGGCAATTCCACCTACTCCGAGCTCTTTGCCGCATCGCAGCCGGAGCGCTTCTTCCAGGTCTATATCGCCGAGCAGCAGCTTGTCTCCATCGCCATCGGTCTGCAGGTGCGCGGCTGGAAGCCGTTCGCCGCCACCTTTGCCGCCTTCCTGGCACGGGCCTACGACTTCGTGCGGATGGGCGCCATCAGCCGCGCCAACATCTCGCTGGTCGGATCGCATGCCGGGGTCAGCATCGGCGAGGACGGGCCGTCGCAGATGGCCCTCGAGGACCTTGCCTCGCTGCGGGCGGTGTTCGGCAGCACTGTCCTGTACCCATCCGATGCCAACCAGACGGCCGCCCTGGTCGCGCTCATGCCGGACCGGCCGGGGATCGTCTATCTGCGCACCACGCGCGAAAAGACCCCGATCATCTATCCGGCGGGGGAGTCATTCCCGATCGGCGGCAGCCGCGTCGTTCGACAGGCCGATGCCGACCAGGTCACCCTGGTCGGAGCCGGCATCACTCTGCACGAGGCAATGACCGCTGCGGCGCTGCTGGCCGAGGAGGGGATCCACGCGCGGGTGATCGACTGCTACTCGATCAAGCCGATCGACGCAGAGACGCTGCGCCTCGCGGCACGCGATACCGGCGCCCTCATCACCGTCGAGGATCATTGGCCGGAGGGCGGGCTGGGTGATGCCGTCCTGGACGTGTTCGCGGCAGATCCGGCCCGTCCGGTCATCGTCAAGCTGGCGGTGCGCCACCTGCCCGGCTCCGCAACCCCTGCCGAACAGCTTTCATTGGCCGGCATCGATGCGGCTGCCATCGCCACCGCCGCTCGCAAGCTCGTACGGGAGACTCGCTCATGAACGCACTGCAGCGGCTGCACGCCGAGCAGGACCAGAGCCCCTGGATCGACTTCATCGACCGCCAGCTGATCAGCAGCGGCGCGCTCGCCGAGCAGGTGTCGATCGGCATCCGGGGACTCACCAGCAATCCGACCATCTTTGCCAAGGCGATCGCCACGGGGCAATACGACGACCTGATGCGGCGCGGGATCGCCCATGGCCATTCCGACCGGGAGATCTTCGAGACGATCGCCATCGCCGACGTCGGCGATGCGGCCGACATCCTGCGCAGCGTGTACGACGAGGCCGATGGGGCCGATGGCTTCGCCTCGATCGAAGTGGAGCCGGACCTGGCGAACGACACGCAGCAGACCATCGAGCGGGCCCGCTACCTGTGGTCGAAGCTCCATCGGCCGAACGTCTTCGTCAAGATCCCGGCCACCAGCGAGGGCGTGCCTGCGATCCGCGCCGCGATCGCCGAGGGGATCAACATCAACGTCACGCTGCTGTTCAGCGTCGATGTCTACCGGGACGTGGCGCGCGCCTACGTGGCCGGATTGCGGCAGCGAGCCGAGCGCGGCGAGGACCTGTCGCGCGTCGCCTCGGTCGCCTCGTTCTTCGTCAGCCGGGTCGATACCAAGGTCGACAAGGCGCTGGACGCGATCGGGACAGCGGACGCCCTGACCGCCCGCGGCAAGGCTGCCGTGGCCAACGCCAAGCTGGCCTATGCCGCGTACCGCGAGATCTTTGACGGTGCCGAGTTCGCCGATCTGCGCGCCGCCGGCGCGCGCGTGCAGCGCTGCCTGTGGGCCAGCACTTCGACCAAGAACCCGTCCTACCGCGACGTCCTGTACGTCGAGGAGCTGATCGGTCCGGAGACGGTCAACACCCTGCCGACCGATACGATCAAGGCCTTCCTCGACCATGGAGTCGTGGCGCGCACGCTTGACTCGGGCCTCGCCGAGGCGACTGCCGCCCTCGCGGCGGTCGAGGCTCAGGGGATCAGCATCAAGACGGTCACCGCCGAGCTGATCAGCGAGGGGGTCACCGCCTTCGCCGCCTCCTTTGACGACCTGATGGCGACCATCGGGGCGCAGCGCCGGGCACTCGCTCCGGCGTGACGGACTCGATGCCGGCCGATACACCACTTGCCGCCGCGGTCGAGGCCCGGCTCGCGGCCTGGGAAGCGGAGCAGGTGGCGGATCGCCTCTGGGAGCGGGACGGGACGCTGTGGGCCGGTTCGGGGGCCGCGCCGGAGGCGCTTGCCGCGTGGCTCGGCTGGCTCGAGCTGCCAAGCTCGATGCAGGCCCGCGCGCCGGAGCTGGAGCGACTCGCACGCGAGGTGCGCGACGATGGCTACACCCGGGCCGCCGTGCTCGGCATGGGCGGCTCGAGCCTTGCGCCGGAGCTGTTCAGCCGGCTCTTCGGCGACCCGCTGGGCGCGCCGCCCCCCGGAAGCGCCGGCATTGAGCTGCGCGTCCTCGATTCCACCCACCCCGACGCGGTCCGCGGGTTCCGCGAGTGGGCCGAATCGGCCCGCACCCTGTTCTGCGTCAGCAGCAAGTCCGGCACCACCACCGAGCCGAACGCGTTCCAGGCCGTCATGTCGGCGCACGCGCCGGCGCTCGACTTCGTGGCCATCACCGATCCGGGCACGCCGCTCGCCGACCTGGCTCGGGCGCAGGGGTTTCGGGCGATCCTCGACGGCGATCCGGCGGTGGGCGGACGCTACAGCGCCCTCTCGACGTTCGGGCTCTTTCCGGCGGCGCTGCACGGGGTGGATCTGGGCCGGCTGCTGGAGCGTGCGCAGGAGATGGCCGATGCCTGCCGACGGCCGGCTGCCACGAACCCCGGTCTGCGTTTGGGGGCACTGCTCGGAGAGGCCGCCCGCCAGGGGCGTGACAAGCTCACGCTGCTCACCTCGCCGCGGCTGGCCAGCTTCGCCGACTGGGCGGAGCAGCTGGTCGCGGAGAGCACCGGCAAGGCGGGGCAGGGGATCGTGCCGGTGGTCGCGGAACCATTGGGCGAGGCCGCGGCGTACGGTGCCGACCGCGCCTTCGTGGTGCTGACGCTGACCCAGGAGAGCGACCCGGGCCTCGGCGCGCTGATCGCGGAGCTGAGGTCGGCGGGTCACCCGGTGGAGCACTTCGCGCTCAACGACGCCTACGACCTGGGTGGCGAGTTCATCCGTTGGGAGGTGGGCACCGCGGCTGCCGGGATCGTGCTCGGAATCAATCCCTTCGACCAGCCGAACGTTCAGGCGAGCAAGGACGCCACCACTGCCCTGCTCGAGGCGTACCGCCAGACCGGCTCGCTGCCCGCTCCCGCGCCGTGGGTGTCGGAGCCCGGGATCGCAGCCTATCTCGACCCGGCATCCCTCGGCGAAGAGCCGGTCAGCGTTGATGGAGCCCTGCGCGCAATCTTCGATACCGCCCAACCGGGCGACTACGTGGCGCTGCAGGCGTTCATTCCTGCCGATCAGCCGGTCGTCGAGCGGCTCGAGCGCATGCGCGGGCGCATCCGCGATCGCCGGGGACTGGCCAGCACGCTCGGATTCGGCCCACGCTTCCTGCATTCGACCGGCCAGCTGCACAAGGGCGGCCCGGCGACCGGCATGTTCCTGCAGCTCACCGCCGATCCGCAGCGCGACCTGCCGATCCCCGGCTGGCCGGAAAGCTTCGGTACCCTGATCGCAGCCCAGGCGATGGGCGATCTTTCCGCGCTCCAGGCTGCCGGGCGCCGCGTCGTGCGGATCCACCTCGGCGATCCGGCGAGCGGCCTCGAACGAGTGGACGCCATGATCACCGCCGCGCTTGGATGACGACACACAGCTGAGGGAGACGGGAGCGAAGATGCAGATCGGAATTGCCGGGCTGGGGCGCATCGGCGCCGGTATGGCGCGGCGGCTGGCGCGCAGCGGCCACCAGGTGGTTGCCTGGAATCGGACCACCGCCGTGGCCACCGAGCTCGCGGCCGAGCCTGAGAACAACGGCGCGATCAGCGTCGCCGAGTCGCTCGAGGAGCTCGCGGCACAGCTGGCGGCGCCCCGCCACGTGCTGGTCAGCGTTCCGTCCGGCGCGGCCACTGCCGAGCTGATCGACAAGATTGCCGCAGTGCTCGACCCAGGGGACGTCATCGTGGACGCGGGCAACAGCAACTTCCATGACTCGCAGGGCCACGCCGCCGCGCTGGTCGCTCGCGGGCTCGAATTCCTCGACATGGGGGTCAGCGGAGGTATCTGGGGCCTGCAGATCGGCTTCTGTGCCATGGTGGGTGGCAAGCGCGAAGTCTTCGACCGCCTGGAGCCTGCGATCGCATCCCTCGCCCCCAAGGACGGCTACCTGTACTGCGGGCTGGCGGGCGCCGGGCACTACGTGAAGATGGTGCACAACGGGATCGAGTACGGCCTGATGCAGGCCTACGGCGAGGGCTTCGACATCCTGCACGCGTCGGAGTTCGACATCGACCTGGCGGCGGTCGCGCGATTGTGGAACCACGGATCGGTCATCCGGTCGTGGCTCCTCGAGCTGGCCGGTGACGCCTTCGAGAAGGAGGGTCGCGACCTCGACGGGATTCGCGGCTGGGTCGCCGACTCCGGGGAGGGGCGCTGGACGGTGGCCGAGGCGATCGAGCACGACGTGCCGGCCCCGATCATCACGCTCGCCCTCCTCCAGCGACTGCGCAGCCGGCGCGATCCGGACAGCTTCAGCGACCGGGTGCTCGCTGCCCTGCGCAACGAGTTCGGCGGACACGCCATCAAGTCATCGGGCGACGGATCCTAGGGCAGGAGATGGTCACGACCGCGAAACCACCGCTAGCGACCCCCAGCGGAGCCGATGCTCCCAACCCACTGCGCGAGGGGCTGCGGCTGGAGCGCATCCCCGACCCGTGCACCATGGTCATCATCGGCGTCACCGGCGACCTCGGCCAGCGCAAGCTGGCGCCGGCCCTCTACAACCTGATGCTCGGCGGATTTCTGCCGCCGGAGTTCACGGTGGTCGGCTTCGCACGGCGCGACCTTTCCGATGATGGGTTTGGCGAGTACCTGCGCGACGCGGTCAACAAGTACAGCCGCAATCGGCCCGTCAAACCCTCGATCTGGGCCTCGTTCGCGCGCTCGGTGGAATACCAGCGCGGCGAGTTCCACGACCCCGCGG
>JANMPX010000044.1:0-18278 GCA_031370085.1 Chloroflexota bacterium
GGCGGTGTTCGAGGAAAGTCCGGGCTCCACAGAGCAGGCTCGCGGGTAACGCCCGTCCGCCGTGAGGCGAGGACCAGCGCCACAGTGACGATGCCCGCGCAAGCGGGAGTGAAACGCGGCAAGCTCGAGCCGGAGCAAGACCGAATAGGAGGGCGAAGCGCGGCGTTCGCGCCGCAGCAGGCGGCTCGCTCAGCCCTCGGGTAGGTCGCTCAGATGGATGGCCGTCGCGGCGCTGCAAGGCGCCGGCACAGAACCCGGCTTACAGGCCGCTCTCCAGGGACACGCCGCCGGACGTCGGCGGCGCACAGTCAGTCTTCGTCGGCACGCCACACGGTCGTGGCAGTGCAGGCGTTGCAGATCTCGCGAGCCTGGTCCATGGTCCCGAGCGGCAACGGATGGTCGCGACCGCCGAGCAGGCAGTCGACCTGCACCGAGCGCCCGCCGGGCTCCGCCAGGATCGAGACCATTCGCACGCGACAGCGTCGAATCCGCCCCCGTCGGGGAATCGGAACCCGCGGTGAGGAATCGACTGATTCGATCGTCACCCTGAAGTTCGCCCCCTCATGTGTCGATGGCCGATCTCCGGCCACCTTCGTTCCACCATATGCGGCGGCCGGCGAGCTCGCAATGACGCCTTCGTACCATCTGCCGGAGTCCTGACGGCCCCACGCCACAGCGCGTCACGCGCGCTAGACTCAGCACGGGAACGCGGCAGCATGAACGCGGGGCACAGCGGAGGATCATCGGCGGATGTTCGGCCGTCGGCAGCACGAGGAGCCTGAGGAGGCCGTCCGCGAGCGGGAGCGCCGCGCGCTGTTCGCCGAGCTGGCCAAACGCCCGGACACGGTCTGTCCTTTCCTCGGCCTCGCCGGGGCCCGCGCCGGCTATCACGATGGCGTGACCCCTGAACATCGCTGCTACGCGTTCGGCGACCCTGCCGACCTGTCCAGCGAGCAGCAGACGCGAGTGTGCCTGCAACGCGGTTATGGGAACTGCCCACGCTACCTGCGCGGCGTGCTCGTGATCCCCACCGAGGAGCTCGAGGCATTGCGGCGGCCCCAGCCGGCCGCCCCGCCTCCGAAGGCCCCACCGCCAAAGGCCGTGCCTGCGGCAGGCGGCAAGCGGCGTGGCCCATTGATCGCGCTCCTGCTGCTTCTCCTGGTCGCCGGTGGCGCCGGAGCGGGGATCCTGCTGTTCGGCAACAAGCCCGTCGCCGTCGTGCCCACGCCGACGCCCAGTGTCACCGTCGAGCCCAGCGCATCACCGTCCGAGCCTGCCGTTTCCTCGACGCCGATCATCGAGACCCCGATTCCCGACGCGACCCCGCGACCCGACGACCAGTTCATCGGCTACCAGGTGACCGTCCTCCAGGGGCAGAACGTGCTCTTCAAGGTCGGAGGCGACGGGGAGCTCCAGGCGACTCGGGGCGCGAAGTTCAGTCGCTTCTCCAAGGCGCCGGTCGACCGCATCCTTGCCTCGAACGGCCAGCTCCATTGGCGCACCACTGAGGGCGACTACACCGGTTGGTCGTATATCAAGGGACGATCGGGCCCGTTCCTCATCCGGGAGGTCTACCAGGGGAGCGACGGTCAGCTCCGGTACACCATCCTGGCCGACAGCGAGATCTAGCCGGGCTGATCTGATCCGGTCCCGGGCCCGGCCCGGCCGCTCGCTCCTCACCCTCCCTCTGCAAGAAACCCCTTGACGGTGAGCCCCTGCCCTGTAGAATGGCGCCCTGTGGTGGAAAGTGGGGCCAAATGGGGACAGGTGGTAGATCGCACTGATGGATCGCTCGGGCTTTCTCACCGGCGAGTTCCGGCACGTTCTCGACGACCGTGGTCGAGTCGCCGTGCCGGCGCGCTTCCGCGCCCGGATGGGCGAGGGGGCGACGCTCGCTCGATGGCTCGACCGCTGCCTTGGCCTGTTCCCGCAGGACGAATGGGCGGAGCTGGCCAACAAGCTCCGCTCGCTTCCGCTCACCAATCCCCGGGCGCGCGAGTTCGCCCGCTTCATGTCATCAGGCGCCGTCGAGGTCGAGCTCGACCGACAGGGTCGAGTCCTGGTCCCTGGCTACCTGCGCGCCTACGCAGGGATCGGTGAAGGGGAGGTCGTGGTCGTCGGAGCGCTGAATCGCCTCGAGATCTGGGCGCCATCGGCCTGGGAGCCGTACCGCTCGAAGATCGAGGACGAGCCGGAGGCCCTGGCCGAGCATCTCGCCGACCTGGGCATCTGAGGGGTCGTGACGCAATGACGCACGCCACGACTCCGCCATTTATGCGTCTCTGGGCCGGTCGGCCCATCGTTCGACCAACGAGGTGCAACCGCGAATGGGAGAAGGGCACCTGCCGGTCCTCGTCGACGAGGTTCTTGCCTCGTTGGCGGTGGCTCCCGGCAGCTCCGTCGCAGACTGCACGGTCGGCGGTGGTGGGCACGCCGAGCGGCTCTTGGAGGCATCGTCTCCGGATGGTCGCCTGCTCGGCATCGACGCCGATCGGGCGGCCATCGCGGAGGCGCATCGCGTCCTGGCACGCTTCGCCGATCGGCTTGTCCTGCGCCAGGCGAATTTCTCGCAGCTGTACGACATCGCGACCGACGCGGGCTTTGTCCCGCTCGACGCTGTCCTCTTCGACCTGGGCATCTCGTCCTACCAGCTCGCCGATCAGCGGCGTGGCTTCAGCTTTGCGGCCGACGCGCCGCCGGACATGAGATTCGATGAAGAACGTGGTCTATCGGCCCTCGACGTCATCGACCGATCGTCGCAGCGAGAGCTCGCCGGAATCCTCGCGACGTTTGGTGAAGAACGCCGTGCAGGCCGCATCGCGAAGGCGATCCTGGCGGCGCGTGCGGAAGGGCGGCTCGTGACCTCCGCCGATCTCGCTGCCGTGGTATCCGCCGCGATGCCGGTCCGCGGGGCGGACCGAGGCCGGATCCATGCCGCGACCAGGACCTTTCAGGCGCTGCGGATCGCGGTCAACCACGAACTCGAGGTCATTGCGCCCGCACTGGCGGGCGCGCTGGCAGCGCTGCGACCCGGAGGTCGGCTGGCCGTCATCAGCTACCACTCTGGCGAGGACCGCATCGTCAAGCGGTTCATCGCA
The DNA here is from genome assembly GCA_031370085.1 of Chloroflexota bacterium. Classification (GTDB taxonomy): domain Bacteria; phylum Chloroflexota; class Limnocylindria; order QHBO01; family QHBO01; genus CF-167. The sequence goes on from JANMPX010000044.1 coordinate 3,099, forward strand.
CGCGAGAGCCGCGACTGCATCGAGGATCCGCTCCCACCGGTCTGCCTGTGCGGCCATCGGGCGCAGCTGCGCCCGATCACCAAGGGAGTGGTCACGCCAACCGCCGACGAGGTCGGCCGCAATCGACGAGCCCGCAGCGCCCGGCTGCGAGCCGCCATGAAGCTCGCCCCGACGAGCGCGTAGGAAGGCAGTCAGAGGAGGAAGCCATGAGCCGCGGACGACCACGCCACCAGGCCAGCAGACGGCGCACCTACAGCAGCCGCCAGCGAGAGCTGCGCGAGCGACAGACCCAGGCCGTCGGCTGGGACAACGTCCGCACGATCGACCCGGCCCACGCCGGCGACCTTGACGAGGCCCGGGAATTCGAGGCTGCTCCCGCGTGGCCGATTCGCCTCTCCGGACGGGCGAGTGCCGCCTAGATGGCTGTCATCGGGGCGCGGCCGGCACATGGCATCGGCGTCTTCGGCCGGCGGCCACGGGTACGCCCGCGCGGTCGTCCCCGAGCCCAGACCCGTCCGGTCCGCGCCTCCCGGCGGCGTACGGCAACCAGTGTCTCGTCGTTGATCGTCGCCATCGCGCTCGCGGCAGGACTGGCGCTCTTTTATCTGAGCCAGTCGACCCACGTCGCGGCGATGGGCTACCAGATCGACGGGCTGCAGTCCCGCGTTGCCGAGCTGCGGGCAGAACAGCAGCAGCTCATCCTCCAGATCGGCCAGGCACGCTCGCCCGGTGCTGTCGAGCAGCGCGCCGCCGCCACCCTGCACTTCGTGCCGATTCGCCAGGACGCCATCAGGTTCGCCCCGACATCGACCGATCCAATACCGTGAAGTGGTCGGCTGCGGCTGCGTGCCGCGGCCGACGGAGTAGCCCATGCCTGCCAGGACCGATAGCCGTGCCCGCGCCCTGTTCCTGCTGATCGTGGCGGCTCTGCTCGCCGCGACGGTCGGTGGACGGCTGGCCTGGTGGCAGATCGCCCAGCAGGACTGGCTGGCCGAAGCGGCGCGCAACCAGCTGGCCCAGAACGAGCAGATTCCCGCGGCGCGCGGCGAGATCCGGGACGCGCGCGGCGTCCTGCTGGCTACCTCCGTGGAGGCGCAATCGGTCTTCGTCACCCCGCCGAGCGTGACCGATCCGGAGAGCGAGGCGACGCTGCTGGCCAGCGTCCTCGGCATGGATCCGGTGGAGCTCGGAACCCAGTTGGCCACCGCGAAGCTCAACAAGACCCAGTGGATCTGGCTGAAGCGCCGCGTCGACAACAAGGTTGCGGAGCGAGTCGGCGCGCTCGACCTGCCCGGAGTAGGCATGCTGCCCGAGACGCGTCGGGTCTACCCCGTGGCCGGGGCGGCGCCGGGAACCACGCTGGCCGCCCAGGCGCTTGGGTATGTCAACGTTGACGGGCTTGGGCAGTACGGCATCGAGGGCTCCGAGGACGCGCTGCTGGCCGGGTTGCCCGGCTCGGTGACCGCGCAGGCGGACGTCATCGGTCGCCAGATCGCCGATTCCGTCTATCAACTGCGCGCGCCGGTCAACGGGTCGGATCTGACCCTGACCATGGACGCGGGTCTCCAGCACCAGCTGGAAGGCACGATGTGGGCCACCTACCAGAAGAACCGTGCCCAGGGCGTGACCGGGATCGTGATGGACGTGCATACCGGGGCGATCCTCGCCCTGGCGACCTATCCCTCCTTCGATGGCAACGCCTACTCCTCGACCGATGCGTCGTTGTTCACCAGCCCGGCGGTCAGCCACCAGTACGAGCCCGGGTCGGTCATGAAGGCGTTCACCGTTGCGGCCGCCCTTGATGCGGGGGCCATCGACCTGCAGACCACGGTGATGGACGATAACAACCTGCGGATCGCCGATATCCGGATCCAGAACGCCGACCGCGACCGGCATCCATGGGGGCACGGCGAGATCACCGCGGGAGAGGTGCTGAAGCTGTCGGACAACGTGGGCGCGGCGCGCATCGCGCTGCTGCTCGGACGGGAGCGACTATACGAGGCCTTCCGCCGGTTCGGGTTCGGCTCGCTGACCGGGACCGACATCTCGGGGGAGGCACCGGGTGTGCTCTGGGATCCAAATGGCCCGAACGGGACCGGGGACCTCACCGCCGCGGAGAACGCCTTCGGCCAGGGCGTCAGCGTGACCGCGCTCCAGCTGGTGGCGGGCTATGCGGCGATCGCCAACGGCGGCACGCTGGTCACGCCGCACGTCATTGCCGGGTGGACCGCGCCAGACGGGACCTACCACCCCACCGCCACCGCGGTCGGCGAACGAGTGATGCGCCAGGAGACCGCGAAGACCGTCCTTCAGCTGTTGACGGCCGCGATCGACGACGGCATCGCCAAGCCCGCCTCGATCGCCGGCTACTCGATCGCCGGCAAGACCGGGACGGCGCAGGTGGCCGGCCCGGCGCGGGTGCGGGTCCAGATCGGCACCACGTCTGCCGGGCGCCCGATCTACGCGATGCGGACCAAGAACATCTACCGCGACGGATGGATCGACTCCTCGCTGATCGCGATAGCGCCGGCATCGGCGCCGCAGGTGGTGACCCTGATCCTGATCCATCGGCCGGTGACCTGGAGCGGGACGCGTACGGCGCAGTCTCCCGTCCTGGTCTTCCACGACTGGGCGCCGCAGATGCTGGAGTACCTGGCCATCGCGCCCGACCGCCCAGTCGCGCCGGTCGCTGCAAAATGAGGCTGGTAGACTCGATCGAAGCATCTGCAGGGAGCGGCGTGCCACCGTCGATCCGCCTCGAAGACCTGTTGGCCGCCACCCGCGGCCGGCTCCTCGGGCCGACGAGCGTCGCCTCGTTCGCGACCGCCGCCGTCGACTCCCGCACCGTCGTCCCCGGCTGCTGCTTCGTCGCCCTGCGGGGCGAACGGGTCGACGGGCACGCCTTCGCCGCCGAAGCCGTTCGCGCCGGGGCCACGGTCCTGCTGGTCGACCGACCGCTGGCGCTTTCCCCCGGCAGCCAGGTGGCGGTGGTGGTCGTCGCCAGCCCGCTCCTGGCCTTGCAGGAGCTGGCTGCCTGGTGGCGGAGCCGCAGCGCGGTCCGCGTGGTGGGGATCACCGGCTCGACCGGCAAGACGATCGCCAAGGAGATCGTGGCCGATGTCCTCAGCCGCTCGCTGCGGACCCTGCGCAACGAGGGCAACCTGAACAGCGAGAGCGGCTTGCCGATGACCCTGCTGCGCCTCGAGGCGAGCCACCAGGCAGCGGTGCTCGAGATGAGCATGTACGCGGAGGGCGAGATCGCGCGGCTGGTCCAGATCGCGCGGCCCGAGGTCGGCGTTGTGCTGGCCGTACACCCGACGCACCTCGAGCGCGCCGGCAGCCTCGAAGCGATCACGCGCGCCAAGGCGGAGCTGCCGGCAGGCCTGCCGTCGGACGGCCTGGCGGTGCTGAACGCCGACGATCCGCGGGTCGCGGCCATGCGCAGCGTGACGCGTGCGGCGGTGCGCACCTTTGGCCTCGGTGCGACGGCCGACGTCAGCGCCACCGATCTGCGGTCCGAAGGGCTGCACGGGACGAGCTTCCACCTGCGGGCGCCATGGGGTGAGCGCCAGGTCCGCTCTGCCACCCCGGGGCGCCACCTCGTGCCGCATGCCCTCGCCGCAGTGGCGGTGGCCGAGCATCTCGGCGTTCCGCTCGATGAAGTGGTGGTCGCGCTCGAGCACGGGAGCCACGCTCCGCACCGCATGGCGCTGCTCGAAGCCGCCGGCGGCGCACAACTCGTCGACGATACGTACAACGCCTCCCCGGTTTCGGTCGCTGCCGCCCTCGAGTTCCTGGCGGAGACGCCCGTCCCGCCGGGACGCCGCCGCCTGGCGGTGCTCGGCGACATGCTCGAGCTGGGTCCGGATGAGGAGCGCCTGCACCGCGAGATCGGCACCCTCGCGGCGGCGACGCTTGACGGGCTGCTGACAGTCGGGGATCGCGGTCGCTGGATCGCTGACGGCGCGCGTGCTGCCGGATTGACCCGGGTGACATCGGTCGAGCAGGCCGGCGACGCATTGGCGGCGCTGGATCGTGACCTCGCGCCGGTGGTTGGCGACCTGCTGCTGGTCAAGGCGTCGCGCGGCCTCGAGCTCGACACCCTGGTTGCAGCGCTCGCCGCGGAGGCCGGCTGACGATGCTGGCGATCGTGGTGGCCCTGCTCAGCGCGTTCGCAGGGGTGGTCCTGCTCGCGCCTGTCTATATCGGCCTGTTGCAGCGGCTCGGCTTCGGCAAGCGAATCCGCAGCGATGGTCCGGAGGGTCACGTCGGCAAGGCGGGGACACCAACCATGGGCGGCATGCTGCTGGTCATCGTGGTCATGTTTCTGGCGATGGCGATGCGCATCGAGGACACCTCGACCCTGATCCCGATGCTGGCACTCGTCGGTGTCGCCATCCTGGGCGCGATCGATGACTTCGTGAATGCCCATACCGGGATCGGCGTGCGGGGCCGCTTCAAGCTCGTGTGGCAGACCACGGTGGCGCTGCTGGCCGCCTGGTATATCCAGCGCCATTTCGACTTCACGACGGTCAACATCCCCCTCGGCGGCGAGCTGGCCATCGGGGGCGTTGCCTTCGTGCTCTTCGTCGCCTTCGTGATCGTCGGGCTCAGCAACGCGGTGAACCTGACCGACGGGCTCGACGGCCTGGCTGGCGGCGTTCTGATCTTCAGCTTCGTGGCGTACCTGTTGATCGCGCTGGTCGCCGAGCCGGGTGGCAAGGAGTCTCAGCCCAACCTGGCGATCCTGTGCGCCCTGATCATCGGCGCGCTGATGGGCTTCCTGTGGTTCAACGTGCATCCCGCACAGCTGTTCATGGGCGATGCCGGGGCGCTGTCGCTGGGCGCCACGCTGGCGGTAGTGGCGACCATCACTCGCCAGCTGCCGCTGCTGGCGGTGATCGGGGTGGTCTTCCTGGCGGTGATCATGAGTGTCGTACTCCAGGTCGGGAGCTTCAAGCTGCGCGGTCGACGGATCTTCCGCATGGCCCCCCTGCAGCACCATTTCGAGCTGATCGGCTGGGCCGAGGAGAAGATCACGGTGCGCTTCTGGATCGTGAGTGCGCTGGCCGGCCTGCTCGGCTTCAGCCTGTACCTCGCCAGCGTGAACGGGCTGTAGGCGCCGATGAACGCGATCGCCGCATCCATTCACTCGCTCGCCGACCTGCGCGCTCGCCGGATCCTCGTGCTCGGACTTGGTCGATCGGGAATCGCCGCCGCGAGGGCAATGTCCGCCGCGGGAGCGGTCGTGACGGCGTATGACCGGCGTCCTCTCGCCGAGCTCGACGACGCGGCTGCCGCCCTGGCGCACCGCGGGGTCACCCTCGCGGCAGGGGTCGCACCGCCGCGGCTCGAGGCGCTGCTGGCGGAGGCCGAGCTGCTGATCACCAGCCCGAGCATCTCGCCCGACTCGCCGACCACCGATGCCTGGCTGCGCGAGGCGCTCACCCGGGCACGGCACGGCGGCGCCGAGATCGTCAGCGAGGTGGACCTGTTCCTCCGGCTGACCCCGGCCCGTGTGCTGGCGATCACCGGCACCAAGGGCAAGACGACCACCACCGCCATGATCGGGAGCATCCTTGCCGCGGCCGCGGTGCGCCACCTAGTGGGCGGCAACATCGGGCAGCCGCTGATCGAGGAGGTGGAGAGCCTCGGTCCCGCCGATTGGGCCGTCCTTGAGCTCTCCGACCTGCAGCTCCCGACGATCAGTCGCGGCGCGGAGATCGCGGTGTACACCAACATCGGCGCCGATCACCTGGACCGCCATGTCAGCCAGGAGGCCTACCGGGCGGTCAAGACTCGCCTGGCCGAGCTGACCGTGCGGAGCGGGCGCGTGGTGCTCAATGCGGATGACCCGGGGTGCCGCGAGCTTGGCGCGCGGCTGCCGGCAGCCGCCATTGCCTGGTATGCCCTCGACGCAGAGCAGCCCGGGCTGTCGGGTCGGCTGGGCGAAGGCTGGTTGATGGTCGACGGGGAGCGAGTGCTGGCGATCGACGAGCTGCCATTGCCCGGCCGTCACCTGCTGGCCGATGCCCTGGCCGCCGCGCTGGCGGCGCACCTGGCTGGCGTGGCCCCTGCCATGATCGCGGCCGGGCTTCGCGGATTCCGTGGCGTGGCGCACCGGCTCGAGCTGATCGGGGAGTGGCGCCGGGTGCGCTGGGTGAACGACTCCCAGGCCACCATCCCGGTGGCGGCGGTGGCAGCCCTGCGCGCGTTCGAGCCGGCCGGGGTGGTGCTGATCGCCGGCGGCAAGGACAAGGGGCTTGACTACGGCGAGCTGGCCGACGAGATTGCCGCGCACTGCGCACACGTGGTCCTGATCGGGGAGACGGCCGGCGAGCTTGAGCGCCTGCTGGCGGGCAGGGTGACCGCTCATCGGGCAGGGTCGATGGAGGAAGCGGTACGGCTGGCGGCACGCCTCGCGCACCCCGGCGAGGTCGTCCTGCTGGCGCCCGCGGCGGCCTCGTTCGACATGTTCGACGACTACGCAGCTCGTGGCGAGGCATTCCGCAGCGCGGCGCTGGCGCTGGCCGCCCTCCCGCAGGAGCACGACTGATGAGCGTTGCCGCGATGACCGCACGCCGCGGCGCGAGGGCAGACGCGCGCCGCGAACGCGGCCAGATGGCTGTCCCGCTGCTCGCGGCCGTCATCGCGCTGACCGCCATCGGCGTCGTGATGGTCTACTCCGCGTCGAGTGTTCGAGCCTACATCTCGACCTCCGATCCAAGCGCACAGGGGGTCCAGCAGGCGATCTGGGCTGCGCTCGGGCTGGTCGCCATGTACCTCGCCAGCCGGACCGACTTCCGTCTCCTGCGACATCTCGCGATCCCGGTCTACGTGGTGACCCTCGGCCTGTTGGTGATGGTGCTCGTCCCGGGCATCGGCACCCAGGTCGCCGGGTCGCGCCGCTGGCTGGTGCTTCCCGGCATCGGTGGCTTCCAGCCAGCTGAGCTCGCGAAGCTCGCGATCTGCCTGTACCTGGCGCATTGGCTCGATCGGCGAGGAACGCAGGTCCGCGGATTGGCCGGCGGCCTGGTGCCGTTCGCGCTGCTGGTGGCGCCGGGCTTCCTGCTGATCGGCCTCGAGCCCGACCTGGGGACCGCCGTCGTCTTCGTGCTCGCGTCGGTGTCGATCTTCTTCATGGCAGGAGCGAACCTGCTCTACCTCGGCGCGATCTCCGGCGCGGTGGGTGCGGCGGCCTACCTGATGGTGACGAGCACCCCGTACCAGCTGCAGCGCGTGCAGAGCTTCTTCGATCCCTTCCGTGATCCGCTCGGATCCGGCTACAACGCGGTCCAGGCGCTGATGGCGCTTGCGCTCGGCGGGGTGACCGGGCTGGGCCTCGGTGCCAGCCGGCAGAAGTACCTCTACCTGCCCGCGCCATCGACCGACTTCATCTTCGCCATCATCGGCGAGGAGTGGGGGCTGATCGGCACCCTCACCGTTCTCGCCCTCTTCATGGTCATCGCGTACCAGGGATATCGGATCGCGATTCATGCGCCCGATACGTTCTCCGGCCTGCTCGCGGCCGGCATCACCACCTGGCTCGTTGCCCAGGCCTGTATCAACATGATGGTCGTCTCCGCCCTCATGCCGGTGACCGGCATTCCGTTGCCGTTCATCAGCTACGGTGGATCGGCTCTCACCATCAACCTCGTGGCGGCCGGCATTCTGCTGTCGATTTCGCGCGAGACCACGCAGACAGGATCATTGATCGATGCGGTGTTCGGTGTCGGGCGGCGGGACAGGCGGGCACGTCTACCCCGCGCTGGCCGTCGCGCGGGCCCTGCGCGACGCGCATCCCGACCTTGAGCTCTCCTACATTGGCGGCGTCCGCGGCCTCGAGCGCCGCCTGGTCGCCGATGAGGAGCTGCCCTACTACCAGCTGGTGGTGCGCTCGCTGCGCAGCGCGGGCGCCGATCGGCACCTCATTGGCGACCCGCTCCGCCTCGCTGCGTCGGTTCCGCAGGCCTGGTGGCTGCTTCGCCGGCTGCGCCCGCAGGCCATCTTCACCACCGGCGGCTACCTGGCACTGCCGCTCGTCACGGCCGCCCGCGCACGCGGTATTCCCACGCTTCTGTGGGAAGGCAACGTCATCCCGGGACGCGCCACCGCCGCCGTGGCTCGCCTGGCGACCCGGGTGGCCGTCTCCTTCCCACCCACGCTGGCGCGCTTTCCGGGCCGCGGATTCGTCTCGGGCACCCCGATACGTTCGTTCGATGGTGCCGATCGCGAGCGTGCCCGCGCCTCGTTCGGCGTGGCGCACGGTGATCGTCTGATGCTGGTCTTCGGCGGTTCGCAGGCCGTGGCACGCATCACCGCCGCGGTCGAGGGGGCCATCGACCGCCTCGTCCCCGAGTGGCACGTGCTCCATCTCACCGGGGAATCGGGCCTCGCCGCAGCGCAGCGCCTCCGCGAGCGGCTTCCGGCTTCGGCCTGGGACCGCTACCAGCCATTTGCCTACCTGACCGATCGGATGGCCGATGCACTGGTGGCGGCAGACCTGGTCGTCGGTCGCGCCGGGTCTTCCACCTGCGCCGAGGTGGCCGCCGTTGGGGTGGCATCGATCCTGGTGCCCTACCCGCATGCCGGTGCGCACCAGGCTGCCAACGCCGCCTGGCTGGTTGATCAGGGTGCCGCGCGGCAGGTCTCTGACGATGACTTCGACGGCCACCGGCTGGTGGCCGAGGCGGCGATCCTCCGCGACGACGCGGCGCGAGATGCCATGGCCGCCGCCGCGCGACGGCTCGGCCGACCTGACGCCGCCCGCGTGCTTGCCGACGAGCTGCTGGCGATGGCTGCCGGCAGACCCTTGCGATCGCTCACGGACAGCGCGATATGAGTCTGATGACGCCCTCGTTCGCGTCGGCCGCGCTGTCGCGGCTCGATGCGCTGGCTGTGGCCCGTGGCCTCGGGCTCGAGGTTGACGCGCCGCTGGCCCCGCTGACGACGCTGCGGGTCGGGGGCCCGGCCGATCGACTCGCCACGCCGACAGGTCGCGACGAGCTGCTTGGCGCGCTGCGCATTGCCCGAGAGGCGGAGGTCCCGTGGCTGGTCATCGGCAACGGCAGCGACCTGGTGGTGGCGGATGCGGGGGTGCGCGGGCTCGTGATCCGCAACCGTGCCCGCTCGCTGACGATCGTCGGCGACGAGCTGACGGCGGATTCGGGGGTGCCGCTGGCGTTGCTGGTGAAGCGCTGCACCAGTGCTGGACGCAGCGGGCTCGAGTTCGGCATCAGCATCCCCGGCACGCTCGGCGGAGCCGTCTGGGCGAATGCGGGAGCCCACGGCGGCGAAATGCGCAGCCTGGTGGTCTGGGTCGAGGTCTGGGATCCGACAAGCGACCAGGTGCGCACCCTCGACAACGCCGGGTGCGAGTTCGCCTACCGGGAGTCGCGTTTCAAACAGGGAAACGAGGTGATCCTGGCCGCCCGGCTGCGCCTCGGAGAGGACGATCCGGAGACGATCGCCGCACGCGTTGCCGCGCATCACGCGGCCCGGGTTACGACGCAGCCACTGGCCGACCAGAACGCGGGGAGCGTCTTCCGCAACCCGCCCGGCGACCATGCCGGCCGGCTGATTGATGCCGCCGGCCTGAAGGGGCTGCGGGTCGGCAGCGCAAGCGTCAGCACCCTGCACGCCAACTTCATCGTTGTCGACCGGGCCGGTCGAGCGGCCGATGTGCGGGCGCTCGGCGACCAGGTGCGTGCGGCGGTGCGCGCGCGCTTCGGCGTCGAGCTTGAGTACGAGATCGAGTTCGTCGGCGACTGGCCGGCCGGACCAGCCGAGGGCGCCCGATGACGGGGCGCCTGCGCGTCGGCATCTTCGCCGGAGGTCGCTCGGCGGAGCATGAGGTGAGCATCAGCTCGGCAGACTCGGTGCTGCGAGCGATCGACCGTTCGCGCTACGAGCCGTACCTGGTCTACATCGACCGCGAAGGTCGCTGGCACCTTCCCAGCGGACCCGCGCCACAGCTGGCCGATGCATCGCTGGCGTCGCTGCTCGGCGTCGCATCGCCGTTGGACCAGTCGGTGCGGCTGCTGCAGCACCACGATCTGTCGGTCCCGCAGGCGGACGATCAATCTGCGCTCGCGCCGCGTGCCGTGCTGCGCTCGCTGGCCGAGACGATCGACATCGCGTTCCTGGTCCTCCACGGGCCATTTGGCGAGGACGGCACGCTGCAGGGTTTCCTCGAGCTGGCCGGCATGCCCTATACCGGGGCGGGGGTCCTGGCCAGCGCGGTGGCGATGGACAAGGTCGTCTTCAAGGACCTGATGCGGGGCCATGGCGTCCCGATCGCCGAGTACCGCTGGTTCCGTCGATCGGCCTGGCGTCGGGGTCCGGCGGAGGTGCTGGCCGAGGTCGGCGGGCGCCTGGGCGACGACGTCGTGGTGAAGCCGGCTCGGCTCGGCAGCAGCATCGGCATGAGCCTGGTGCATGACGCCGCGGATCTGCCGGCGGCGCTCGACGAGGCCTTTCGCTACGACAGCAAGGTGCTCGTGGAGGCGTACGTCGCCAACGCCCGGGAGCTCGAGTGCGGCGTCCTCGGCACTGACGAGCCGATCGTCTTCGAGCCCGGGGAGGTGCGCAGCCACAAGGAGTGGTACGACTACGAGGCAAAGTACGTCCCCGGGCTGGCCGATGTGATCCCGCGGGCCGACGTCGAGCCGGCCCTTGCGGCGCGACTCCGCGAACTGGCGCTGGCAGCCTACCGCGCCATCGACGGCGCGGGGCTGGCGCGGGTCGATTTCCTCGTCCCGCCAGGGGGCATCTTCGTCTCCGAAATGAACACGATTCCCGGCTTCACCGCCACCAGCATGTATCCCAAGCAGGCGGAGCTGGCAGGGATCTCCTTCGCGGACCTGATCGCTCGCCTGATCGATTTCGGCCTGGCGTCAGCCGCCGAGGGTCGGGCCGCGGGGGGCAGTCCCGGCGATCTCCTGCCATGACACGTGTCGGCAGAGCGCGTCGCAAGCGCGGCACGCCACATGCCCGTCGTGTCGGTCCGCCGCTCCACCGACGCGTGCGAGCCAGACTGCCTCGCCTTGGCCGGATCATGGCGGTCCTGCTGATGGCAACGCTGGTGGTAGGGCTGGTCGTCCTGGTCAATGGTCCGTGGCTGCGGGTCGGAACGGTGGTATGGGCCGGTCAGCGCTTCACGCCCGGATATCAGCTGGAGCGGATCGTCGGGCGCCTGCGCGGTGCGCAGCTGCTGACCGTCGACAGCACCGCGCTCGCGGCTGACCTTGGCGCGCTGCCCGCTGTGGCGACAGTGCGGGTCGAGGCGCTGCTGCCGGACCGACTGCGCGTGACCATCGTCGAGCGGAAGGCGGCTTTCATCTGGCGCACGACTGCCGTCCAGCTGGTCTGCGCCGACGATGGGACGGTGATCGGACAGGTCGCCCTGCGATCTGCTCTTGCGACGAATCTCGCGGCGCTGCCACTCGTCGACGATCGGCGACTGGACAGCCGCAACATCATCGAGGGGGACAGCATCGATGCTGCCACGGTGGCCATGGCGCTCCGACTCGCCGCCATCCAGCCGGCCGCACTCGGCTCGGCGGCGAGCGGCGTCAGCGTGTGGCTGGACGACGAATATGGCTTCGTGCTCATCGCCCAGGGCGCCGGCTGGAAGGCCGCCTTCGGGCGCTACGCCCAGGACGCTGGCGGGGTGCAGGGGAGCGCTGCGACAGCTTCGGCGGATGCGATCCTCGCCCAGGTGGCGGCGATCCGCACCCTCTTCGCGGTGCAGCCCGAGCGGTCCGTCAGCTGGGTCGATGCCCGTAACCCGGGGAAGGTATATTGGCGCCCGTAGAGGCCGCGGAGCGCTCGACACCGGGCGCGGCGGCATGCAGGGGATGCGTTCCAGATGTGGCTGCCATTCGTCGGCCTTGCGCTCGGCGTGCTGCTCGGGCTGGTGCTGAATGTGAATGTCAGTCCGGACCTGGCGCGGTACACCGCAGTGGGCATTCTGGCCGGGCTGGACTCCGTCCTCGGCGCCATTCGGGCCGAGCTCGACGCCCACTACGACAATCGCGTCTTCCTCTCCGGCTTCGTGACCAATGCCCTGGTCGCGGTGGCGCTGACCTTCATCGGCGATCGGCTGGGGATCGACCTGTACCTGGTCGCGCTGTTCGCCTTCGGGCTCCGGATCTTCCAAAACGTCGCACTCATCCGTCGCCACTTCCTGTAGTGTCGGGCCGACCCCGACCGCGGGGGCGCCGCGGTATTCACGGGAGGTAGCTTGGACAGGGAGACGTACCTGGTCGGCATCGACGCCGGCACGACCAAGGTGACGACCCTCATCGGAGAGGTCGGTCGCGGCGGCGAGGTGAACATCATCGGCTACGGCAACGCGCCGTCGGCCGGGATCAAGAAGGGGATGGTCGCCAACATCGACCAGACCGTCAGCTCGATCAGCGCCAGCCTTGAGAAGGCAGAGCGATTGAGCGGCTTCGAGGTGCACGACGTCCTGGTGGCGGTCGGCGGCAGCCACATCGGCAGCCAGAACAGCCGTGGCGTGGTCGCCGTCTCCGGCAAGCGGGAGGTGAGCCGCGACGACATCGCGCGGGCGACCGAGGCGGCGCGGGCGGTGCAGGTGCCGTCGAACCGGACCCTGCTGCACGTGATCCCGCGCGGCTACATCGTTGACGGCCAGGAGGGGATCAAGGATCCGCTCGGCATGAGTGCGGTGCGGCTCGAGGTCGAGACGCACATCGTTGCCGGGGCCGCCACCTCCATTCAGAACCTGTCGAAGTGCGTTGCCAACGCCAACGTCGAGATCGACGAGCTGGTGATCAGCTCGCTGGCGGCGGCGGAGGCGGTCCTGACCGACACTGAAAAGGACCTTGGCGTGCTGGTCGCCGACATCGGCGGCGGGACCACCGATATCGCCATCTTCGTCGACGGCGCGGTCTTTCACTCGGCCGTGCTGCCGGTCGGGGGCATCAACGTCACCAACGACGTGGCGATCGGCCTGCGCACCAGCCTCAATCTGGCCGAGGAGATCAAGATCAAGCACGGCAGCGCCAGCCTGGCCGATGTCCAGCCGGAGGAGCTCCTCAACGTGGCGATCCTCGGCGAGGGCGGCGGACAGACAATCCAGCGTCGCAAGCTGTGCGAGATCATCGAGGCGCGGATGAGCGAAATCTTCTCGCTGATTGCCGAAGAGGTGAAGGGCTCCGGCCATGCTGCCATGTTGCCCGCCGGCGCGGTGCTGACGGGCGGCGGCGCGCGCCTGGCCGGCGTCGCCGAGCTCGCGCGTGAAGTGCTGCAGATGCCGGTGCGGGTGGCCTCACCCAAGGGGGTGGGCGGCCTGATGGACCAGCTCTCCAACCCCGCCTTTGCAACCCCCATCGGCCTGCTGCTGTGGGGCGCCCGGCACGCGGACAACGAACCGATCGGGTACGCCGGGGGATCTCCGGCAGCCGGCGGCGTGAACCGTCTCCTCGAATGGCTGCGCGGCCTCTTCCCGCGCTGACTGTCCGCAACCTCGGCGAACGAGCCTGGTGGAGAGACACCTTTCCACCACGATTTTGCGAATGTGGACAACTCCGTGAACCGATGTGGATAAATCGGCCCACGCCGCTCTGACGAGGTAGCTAGAATCGGTCAAACCCGCGCGAGCTCCGGGTTCCCAGCCACCAGCCAGCACATCGCGCAGGAGAACCGCTCATGCCGCTTCGCTCGGACGCAGAGCACTTCGCATTGATCAAGGTCATCGGGGTCGGCGGCGGTGGCAGCAACGCTGTGAACCGCATGATCCGGGCCGAAATGATGGGCGTCGAGTTCATCGCCGTGAACACCGACGCGCAGGCGCTCCTCCAGAGTGACGCGCCACACAAGATCCGGATCGGCGACAAGCTGACGCGCGGCCTCGGCGCCGGCGCGGACCCGCAGGTCGGCCAGCGCGCGGCCGAAGAGGACTCCGAGAAGATCTACGAGGCGCTCAAGGACGCCGACATGATCTTCATCACCGCCGGCATGGGCGGCGGTACCGGCTCCGGAGCGGCTCCGGTGATCGCCGAGATCGCAAAGGACCTGGGTGCGCTGACGGTGGGTGTCATCACCAAGCCCTTCAGCTTCGAGGGCGTTCGGCGCAAGCTGGTCGCCGAGCAGTTCTCCGAGATGCTCAAGGAGAAGTGCGACACGCTCATCACCATTCCGAATGACCGCCTGCGCGAGGTCGTCGACAAGAAGACCAGCATCCTGGACGCCTTCCGGGTGGTGGATGACGTCCTTCGCCAGGGTGTGCAGGGGATCAGCGACCTGATCACCGTTCCCGGTCTCATCAACCTGGACTTCGCCGACGTCAAGACGATCATGCGCGACGCCGGGTCGAGCATGATGGGGATCGGGATCGGGACCGGCGACAACCGCGCCGCGGAGGCCGCCCGAGCCGCCATCATGAGCCCGCTGCTGGAGGTCAACATCACCGGCGCCCGCGGTATCCTGTTCAACGTCACCGGCGGCAGCGACCTGGGCCTGTTCGAGGTCAACGAGGCGGCCGAGGTGATCAAGGAGGCGGCCGATCCGGAGGCGAACATCATCTTCGGCACGGTGATCGACGACCGGATGCGCGACGAGGTCAAGGTCACGGTCATCGCCACCGGCTTCGACGCCAGCCACAAGGTCCGCGCACCGGCCCGGGCGGTCACCGCCTCGACCGACGTCGCCAACGGGATCGCGGCCTCGCTCGACGAGCGCAGCCGCGAGATCCTGGCCGAGATCGAGCGTGAGCGTGCCCAGCAGCAGGCGCTCGAGGACCAGATGCCGGTCGGATCACCCTTCGCGGTCGACGAGCGAACCACCGCCCGGAGCGCCGAGCGCCAGGCGATCCCGGTGCGACCCGCCGGCCTCGACCGACCGAGCTATGGCGAGACGGACCTCGATATCCCGTCGTTCCTGCGCCGCAAGAGCGAATAGCACGCGGACTGGACCGATGCGCCCCGGCCAGTGCGGCCGGGGCGCTCGCACCGGAAGGCCGCCCCGGCGCGATGCAGCCGATCGAAGAGCCGACGCTCAGCGCGAACCTGCTGGCGGACCGCTATCAGCGCCTGTCGGGGCGACTGCGCGGAGCCGCCGAGCAGGCGGGTCGCGACCCCGAGGGATTCCGTGTCGTCGCCATTACCAAGGGATTCGACGTTTCGGTGGTGCGCCTCGCCTGGCAGGCAGGGCTCG
>JANMPX010000091.1:0-2171 GCA_031370085.1 Chloroflexota bacterium
CACGCCCGCTCGACCTCATCGGCCCGGGTGAAGAGCGAGGCATCGCCGATCATGCAGTCGAGAATCAGGGTCTCGTAGGCATCGGGTGAGTCGACCGCGAAGCTCGAGCCGTAGCGGAAGTCCATGTTGACCCCGCGGATCTGCAGGCCGGGTCCCGGTACCTTGGCCCCGAATCGAAGCAGGATCCCCTCATCGGGCTGGATCCGGATCGCGAGCACGTTGGGGTCCATCGGCGGAGCACCCGCCCGCTCGAAGAGGGCAAGGGGTGCCTGCTTGAACTGGACCGCGATCTCGGTTGCGCGCGTCGACATCGCCTTGCCGGTCCGCAGGTAGAACGGGACTCCGGCCCAACGCCACGACTGGATCGCCAACTTGAGCGCGACGTACGTCTCGCGACTCGAATCGGGCGCCACCTCCGGCTCGTCGCGGTACGCGTGCACGCGCTCGCCGGCCACCCACCCGCTCACGTACTGGCCGCGCACGGTGTTGTGCGCCACCTCGCGCTGCGTCATCGGCTTGACCGCTCGGAGCACCTTGAGCTTCTCGTCACGGAGGTCGGCGGCCCGGAACTCGATCGGCGGCTCCATCCCGAAGACCGCCAGCAGCTGGAGCGCGTGGTTCTGGACGATATCCCGCAGTGCGCCGGTCTGGTCGTAGAACTCACCCCGCCCCTCGATCCCGACCGTCTCCGCCACCGTGATCTGGACCGAGTCGATGTAGCGCCGATTCCAGATCGGCTCGAACAGACCGTTGCCGAAGCGGAAGACGGCCAGGTTCTGGACCGTCTCCTTGCCCAGGTAGTGGTCGATCCGGAAGATCTGCTCCTCGCTGAAGACCTCGCGGATCTGGCGGGTCAACTGCTGCGCGCTCGCGAGGTCGGAGCCGAACGGCTTCTCGACGATCAGCCTCGTCCATCCGTGGCGCCCGCCCGAGCGTCCGTTCCCGCTCGCCGCCAGGCCGGCAATGCCGAGCTGGCGCACGATCTCGGGGTGGAGCGCAGGCGGGACCGCCAGGTAGATGAGCCGGTTGCCGGCCGTCCCCTGGTCACGGTCGATCTGATCGAGCCGCTTCGCCAGGGCGGCGAAGGCGACTGGATCGTGGAATTCGCCGCGCTGATACTCCACCGACCGGGCGAAGGAGTCCCAGAGAGCGGCCTTGGCCGGGCGGTTGCGGCTGAACTGGTTGACCGCGGCATGCAGGTGCTCCCGGAAGGCCTCGTCGGTAAGGTCGCGCCGGGCGAAGCCGACCACCGTGAACTCGGGCGGCAGGAATCCACCGAGCATCAGGTTGTAGAGGGCCGGTGCAAGCTTGCGCTCGGTAAGATCACCGGTGGCGCCGATGATGACCATGGTGCACGGGTCGGGGATGCGCTCGAGGCGCAACCCTTCGCGCAGGGGATTGGGGATCGGCAACTGCGCGCGGCCGTCGGTCGCGGCTTGCTCGCCCTCCGGCAGTTGGGTGGAGCTTGTCATGGCTTTCGGGCTCAGCCCTCTCCGGGGCCCTTGACGGCATGCCCGCCGAACTCGTTGCGCAGGGCTGCCAGGACGCGATCGGTGTAGCTGTCCGGATCGCGACGGCTGCGCAGGCGCTGGAGCAGGGCCAGCGTGATGATCGGCGCGGGGACGTCGCGCTCGATCGCCTCGGCCACGGTCCAGCGTCCCTCGCCGGAATCTGCCACCCAGCCGCGAATCCCCTCCAGGTCGCTCCCCTCTTTCTCGAACGCGTCGCCGGCCAGCTCGAGCAGCCAGGAACGAATGACCGATCCCTGGTTCCACATGCGGGCGACGGCGGCTAGGTCGAGGTCGAACTCGGAGGCGTGCAGGATGTCGAACCCCTCCCCGTACGCTGCCATCAGCCCGTATTCGATCCCGTTGTGCACCATCTTCACGTAGTGGCCGGCGCCGGCCGGACCGCAGTACAGGTAGCCGCCCTTCGGCGCCAGGGTGGCAATCGCCGGCTCGAGCCGATCGAAGATCGCGCGGCTCCCCCCGACCATGGCGCAGAAGCCGACCTGCAGGCCCCAGATCCCGCCGCTGACGCCCATGTCCACGAACTCGAGGCCGCGCGCGGCAAGCTCGGCGGCGCGGCGCTGGGAATCGTGAAAGTTGCTGTTGCCGGCATCCACGATCACGTCGCCGTGGGCCAGCAGCGCGGCCAGAAGCTGGATCAGC
>JANMPX010000124.1:0-9021 GCA_031370085.1 Chloroflexota bacterium
GTGACGGCCGACGGCAGCGTCGTGCGACGGCTGCCGGGCATGGTCAAGGACAACACCGGCTATCACCTGCCCTCTTTGCTGGCGGGGAGCGAGGGGACGCTGGCCGTCATCACGCGCGCCCGGCTCCGGCTGGTGCCGTTGATGCCGAACCGCGTCGTCGCCGTGCTCGCGCTTTCCGGCGCCGCTGACGCGGTGGCGCTGGCCGGCAGGCTGCGCCGGACCCTTCCATCGCTGGCCGCCGCCGAGCTCTTCTTCGACGACGGCCTCGCGCTCGTCCTCAACCACGGAGGCGGCGAGCGCCCGTTCCGCAAAGCGCACCCCGCCTACCTGCTCGTCGAGGTGGAGGGTCGCGCAAATCTCACCGAGGAGCTGGTGGCCGCTCTGGCTTCGTCGGACGAGGTGGTCGACGCTGTCCTCGCATCGGACGAGGCCGGCCGTGAGCGGCTGTGGCGGCTGCGCGAGCGCCACACCGAGGCAATCAACGCCGAGGGGATCCCGCACAAGCTCGATGTCGGCCTTCCGATGGGCCGCCTCGCCGAGTTCGTCGACCGAGTTCGGGCCGTTGTAGAGGCGGTCGCACCGGCGGCGCGGACCTACCTGTACGGCCACGCCTGTGAGGGGAACCTGCACATCGGGATCATCGGCCCCCCACCGGAGGACGGGATGGTCGACGATGCGGTCCTGCAGCTCGCCGTCGAGATGGGCGGAACGGTAAGTGCCGAGCACGGCATCGGCGTGGCCAAGGTGAGCTGGCTGATGGCCGACCGCGGCGTCGCCGATGTCGCCGCCATGCGAGCGATCAAGCGGGCCTTCGACCCGGACGGGATGTTGAATCCGGGCGTGCTTTTCGCATCTGCGGACTGACGTGGCCCGCCGCGGGGTCCTATGCTCCACGGTACATTCGCAGGGAGCCTGACCATGGGCAAATTCATGGATGTCCACAGCGGATTTTTCGGCACCACCCAGGAGCAGCTGATCGCCGCTCACAATGGCGACCTGGCCATTCAGGCCGACGAAGGCGTCAGCTTTGAGAAGGCCTGGCTCGACCCCGACAGCGGGAAGGCCTTCTGTATCTCGACAGGCCCGTCAAAGGAGGCCGTTCAGCGTATTCACGCCCGGAGCGGCATCCCGACCGACGAGATCTACGAGATCCAAAGCGAGGTTTGACTAGGGCAGGAGCAACAGCTTCAGCCCCGCGATCAGCAGCACCCCGGCCAGCGCGCGGCGTATCCAGCGTGCCGGCATGCGCCGGCTGCCCAACTCTGAACCGATCCCCCCGCCGATCGCGACGGCGCCCAGCCAGAGCGGCGTGGCCGCCGGCAGGCTGCCGATCGACGCCAGGTTGCCGGCGAGCCCGGAGATCGAGTTGGCCAGGATGAAGGCGGCCGATGAGCCCGCCGCGAAGCGCGTCCCGGCCCACCCGGCCGCCAGCAGCAGCGGCGTCAGAAAGATTCCGCCGCCGGTCCCGGTGAGCCCTGCCAGCAGGCCGATCCCCGCGCCGGAGGCGACCGCGGCCGGCACCGGGGCCGCCGGTGGGAACTCGGAGCCAGCGCGCCCGGCTGTCCAGCCGAACCGGACTGAGGCGACCAGCAGCACGGCTCCGACCAGCGGCCGGTAGATGGTCGCTGGCAGGGTCAACGCTCCGCCCAGAAAGGCGGCAGGGACTGAGCCCACTAGGAACGGCAGGATCGCCCGCGGGCGCACGAACCCGGCTCGCGCGAAGCGCGCGGTGACGATCCCGGCGACCAGGATGTTGAGCACCAGGGCGGTCGGCTTCATGACCCCGGGCGCGGTGCCCAGCAGGGCCATTGCCGCAAGATAGGCCGAAGCCCCGGCATGGCCGGCCGACCCGTAGAGGACCGCCGCCGCCGCGAACAGTACGGCCAGCAGAAGCGCCTCGCCGTTCACGCCTTCCGCTTGGCCGCCTGCGCGAAGAGCGTACCCATGACCCGAGCCACCGTCGGGAAGGCGTGGATGGTATCGGCCAGCACGCCGAGCGGCGTCTGCAGCTTGATCGCCAGCACGGCCTCGTGGACAGCCTCGCTGACGCCCGGCCCGGCCAGGAACGCGCCGACCAGCGTCCCCGCCCGCCGGTCGATGACGATGGTGACGTGGCCATCGGCCTCCGCGGCCTCACCCTTGGCCGTGGTGGCGAGGTCCTGGGTCAGCTCCTCCGCGTCGATGCCGCGCGCCAGGGCCTCTTCGAGGAGCAGCCCAACCGAGCCGGTCTCGGGATCGGTGTAGACGGCTCGCGGGATGGCCCGATAATCGGGCTTCACGTCGTCGCCAAGCGCAATGCGGGCGGCCATCTCACCCTGGTAGTGGCTGACGTGGGTATGCATCTCCGGGCCTGCCGGATCGCCCGCTACAAAGATGCCCGGCGCAATGCGGAGATGATCGTCGGGGCTGAGCCGCCCCGAGGCGATCTCCACTCCGATCGTGTCGAGCCCAAGCTCGCCCAGCGGGAAGGTGCGACCGACGGCCAGCAGCACCGCCGATCCCTCGACGGTCGTCCCGTCGTTGAGGTCGAACCGATGCCGGCCGTTGCTGCCGGCACCGGCATGCGCCGCCACGGCGCGACCGCCGGTCCGAATCGTGACGCCATCTCGCTGCAGGGCCGCGGCGACCGCGGCCGAGGTGCGCGGATGATCCTTCGGCAGGATCCGATCTCCGGGTACCACCAGGGTGACCGGAACGCTGTAACGGGCGTATGCCTGCGCCAGCTCCACCCCGGTCGGCCCGGCGCCAAGGATGAGCAGGCTCTCCGGCAGCTCCCGGGTCGACGTCGCCTGGCGGTTGGTCCAGTACGGCACCTCGTCCAGGCCGGGCATGTCGGGAATCTTGCTGTGAGAGCCGATTGCCAGGATGACTGCGCCCGCCGCAACCTCGTGCTCGACGCCGTCGTGCGCGACGATCACCCGGCCCGGGCCGTCGAGGCGCGCGATGCCACGCAGCGTGACCGCGCCCGCCGCCTCGAGATCAGTCACGTGCCTGCTGTCGTCGGGGTAGTCGCGCCCTTCGCGCGAGATCATCCAGTCCCGTCGGTTGGAGGCTCTTTGCCAGGGGTAGTCGCCGCCTGCGGCATGGACCGATGCGGAATGCAGCAGCGACTTCGACGGCATGCAGGCGAAGAACGGGCATGCGCCACCGAACAGGTCGCGGTCAATCACCGCCACCGACGCCCCTCGCTCGCGGGCAAGGAAGGCGGCGGCTTCGCCGGCCGGGCCGGCGCCGATGATCACCAGGTCGTATCGGTCCATTGGCGCGCCATGATAGGGCCCGAGCCGATCAGTAGCTGAGGACTCGGTCAGCCTCGAAGATCAGGTCGACCAGACGATCCGGCGTCACGAACTCGATCGGCTTGCCGGCGACCACCTCGGGACTCACGCCGCGCGCCTCGCTCGACACGCTGGAGGCGAAGAAGCGAGCGCCGCCGGCGGCCAGCGCGGTGTAGTGCTCGCCGAGGCTGCCGGTGCCGATCCCTTGGACGAGCTCCATCGTCGACTCCCGCAGCAGCCCCACCGCGTCTCCGGCGAGAAACAGGTCAACCTGGTGGCCCTTGGCCAAGGCCAATTTGGCGATCAGGAAGGCTAGAGCGGCGCGCGTGGGATGTTCCGGGCCGGTCGAGAGGTGAACGAGCAGTCGGGTCATTGGGGCGTGGCTCCTGTGGCGATCTGAATCAGCCGATGATCCCATGCCCGCCAATCCAGATGCTCTGGGTCGGCACATCGCCCAATTGAAGCGCGAAGGCACCTTCGTGCTCGGCGTCCCAGGCCACCAGGTCGGCGTCGGCTCCGGGTCGGATCACGCCGCGGCGGCCGGCAAGCCCGAGCGATGCCGCACCGCCAGCGGTGGCGGCGGCGACCGCCTCGGCGACCGTCAAGCCCAGCAGGGTTGCTCCCAGGCCGATCACCAGCGGCATCGATGAGCTGCCGAAGGTGCCGGCATTCGCGTCGCTGGCCAGTGCCACGGTGACTCCGGCATCGAGTAGGGCCCGGGCCGGAGGCAACCGATCCCGCATCACAAGTGCGGGACCGGGCAGCAGGGTGGCGACCACCCCGGAGCCGGCCAATGCCGCCACCCCGGCCGCGTCGAGCTGCTCCAGGTGATCCGCGCTCGCTGCGCCAAGACGCACCGCCAGCTCGGCGGCACCGGTCCGCGCCAGCTGGTCGGCGTGCAGCCGAATCCCCAGGCCGAGTGCCTTCGCCGCACTCAGGATCGCATCGGTCGTGGCGAGCGAGAAGAAGCCCTGATCGCAGAAGACGTCGCAGTACTCGGCCAGCCGCTCGGCGGCGACAGCTGGCAGCATCTCGTGAGCCACTGCATCGGCATACGCCTCCGCGGAGCTGGCCTCGGATGGGATGGCGTGCGCGCCGAGGAAGGTACGGACGACCTGGATCGGGAGGCTGGCCGCCGCCTCGCCGATCAGGCGCAGGCCACGGAGCTCCTCGTTGGTCGAGAGGCCATAGCCGGATTTGCACTCGATGGTGGTGGTGCCCGTCGCCAGTGCCGTTCGCAAACGCGCGTCGATGGCCTGCCGCAGCTCTTCGTCCGTGCCGGCCCGGGTAGCCGCCACTGTGCGCAGGATGCCGCCCCCCGCGTACCGCGCGCCCGCCAGGCGGGCAGCAGCCTCATCGGATCGGTCGCCCAGAAAGGCCGGGTGGGTGTGGGCGTCGACCAGGCCGGGCGTGACCAGGGCGGAGCCGAGATCGACCACCTCGTCGGTCGCCGGGGCAGCGCTGCGCGGGTATCCATGCGAACCGGCCGGCCCGCACAAGGATCGCCCAGGGGAGATCGCCGTCGAAGGGCTGGGGTGTGAGAAGTCGACCGTTGCCGACCAGCAGGAGCGAGGCGTCGGACATCGGGTTCACCATAGCGCGTTGGCCTAGCCGAGCTCCGGCTCGGCGACCGCGGTTCGCGGCGATTCGCCACGGCGACGGACGGTGGCCAGCAGCAGGCCGGCCAGGATCGTGCCGGCTCCCAGCAGCTGGAGGGATGACGGAGCTTCGCGGAGCAGGAGCATGGCCAGCAGGACCGCACAGACCGGCTGAAGCGTGAGGATCACGCTGGTCAGCGCTGCGGGCAGTCGCGGCAGCGAGACGCTGATCAGTAGCCAGCCGATCACCTGCGAGGAGATCGCCAGCGCCAGCAGGTAGCCATGCGATGGCCAGGCCGGCACCAGGTTCACCTCGCCGAGCGGCCAGCCGATGGCTGCCGAGGCCAGGGCCCCGACCAGCGTGGCATCGAACAGCGGCCCCGCCGGTCGTCGCAGGTCGGCGTTGCCACGGCGCAGAACGAGCAGGAAGCCCGCGTAGGCGAGCCCGGTGGCCAATCCGGTCACGACGCCGAGACCGGGGTTCACCCCGTAGGCTCCCTTGCCCACCACACCGGAGATGAGCACCACCCCCAGCAGCACCACGGGCAGCGCCAGCAGCGTTCGGCCCGGCGGGCGCTCGCCTAGGACCAGCCAGGCAAGCACCGCGACGATCACGACCTGGGTGTTTCCGAGCACGGTTGCCAGGCCGGCGCCGACAAGCCCGATGGTGTGGTGCCAGATCACCAGGTCGAGAGCGAAGAAGATCCCCGCGATCAGGGCCAGGCGCACTTGGGCTGCCGGACGCGGCCCGTAGGCCCGTCGCTCGAGCAGGGCAATCGCGCCGAGCAACGGGAGCGCGTAGACACAGCGGAAGATCGCTGCGGTGGCGGGCTCGACATCGGCCAGCCGCACCAGCACGCCCGAGAAGGCGATACTCAGCGCTCCGAGAACACCAGCCAGGATCGGCCGGTCGCGCAGCGCGGCGAACCAGGTGGCAGCGCTCATTCACGGGAGGGTAGCGGACTGTCCATACTTGCGCCCGTGACCGAGCTTCCGACCGGCACCGTCACCTTCGTCTTCACCGATGTGGAGGGCTCCACGCGCCTGGCGCAGGAGATCGGTGCTGCCTGGCCGCCCCTTCTGGAGCGCCACCGCGAGATCGCGCGGGCCGCCTGGCGGGCTCATGACGGCGTCGAGATCGGCACCGAGGGCGATTCGTTCTTCGCGGTGTTCACGATGGCAAGCCACGCGGTGGCCGCGGCCGCCGAGCTGCAGCGCGGCCTGGCCGGCGAGCCCTGGCCGGCCGGCTCCGAGATTCGCGTCCGGATCGGCATGCACACCGGCGACGGCCTGGTCAGCGGTGGCACCTACGTTGGCCTCGACGTGCACCGCGCGGCGCGCGTCTCTGCCGCGGGCCACGGCGGCCAGGTGCTGCTCACCGATGCCACGCAGGCACTGCTCGGCGGGATCCTGCCGGCCGACACCACGCTGCGTGACCACGGTGAGCACAAGCTCAAGGACCTGTCGCGTCCGGAGCGGATCTGGGAGCTGGCGATCGGCGGGCTGCGGATCGAATTCCCGCCGCTGCGCACCCTCAACGCGATTCCGAACAACCTGCCTACCCAGCTCACCTCGTTCCTGGGCAGGCAGAAGGAGCTGGCGGAGGCGCGCCGGCTGCTGTCGGAGGGTCGCCTTTTGACCCTCACCGGACCGGGAGGCACGGGCAAGACCCGCCTCTCGCTGCAGATCGCGGCGGACTCCACCGATCGGTTCCCGGACGGGGTCTACTACGTCCCCTTGGGCCAGATCGCGATGGCCGCGCTGGTCGTGCCGACGATCGCCCAGGCGGTGGGCATCGTGGACCCCGGGTCCCGTCCGCTCGACCGGCTGGTCGAGCATATCGGCGAGAAATGCGTGCTCCTGGTGCTCGACAACTTCGAGCAGGTGATCGAGGCCGCGGCCCAGGTCAACGAGCTGCTCGCGCGAGCGCCGAAGATGTCGGTGCTGATCACCAGCCGCAGCCCGCTGCGGGTCTACGGCGAGCGCGAGTACCCGGTGCCGCCGCTGGGCGTGCCAGACCCGAAGCATCTGCCGAGCCTTGCTGGATTGAGCCAGTTTGAATCGGTGGCGCTCTTCATCGAGCGCGCCATGGCGGTGCGGCCCGATTTCGCGGTGACCAGCGCCAATGCCCCGGCGGTGGCCGAGATCTGTGCCCGGCTCGACGGGTTGCCGCTCGCCATCGAGCTTGCCGCAGCCCGCGTCCGTCTGCTCGGCCCGCAGGCGATCATGGATCGGCTCGGCGACCGACTGGGGCTCCTCTCCAGCGGCGCCCGGGATCTGCCTGAGCGGCAGCAGACGCTGCGCGGAGCGATCGCCTGGAGCCACGACCTGCTCGACCAGGTCGATCGGCGCGTCTTCGCCCGGTTCTCCGTCTTCGCCGGCGGCGCCACCCTGGACGTCGCCGAGAAGGTGATCTTCGACAAAGGGGAGCACGGCGATGTGCTCGAGGCGATCGGCTCGCTGGTCGACAAGAGCCTGATCCGCCAGGAGACCCAGGCCGACGGCCAGCCACGCTTCCGTATGCTCGAGACGATTCGCGAATTCGCCCTCGAGCAGCTGGCAGCCACCGGCGAGGATGAGCCGCTGCGCGAACGCCACGCCGCTACGGTGCTCGGCTTTGCGGAGGAGGCGAGCACGGAGGTCTTTGGCCCCGATCAGCGGCTCTGGCTGGACCGATGCGAGGCGGACCACGACAACCTGCGGGCGGCGATGGCCTGGGCGCTGACCAACGACCGAGGCGACACGGCGATGCGCCTGCTGGTGGCCTGCTGGCGTTTCTGGCAGATCCGCGGCTACCTGGCCGAGGCGCGCGACCATGCGAACCGGGTGCTCGCGCTCCCCAGCGCCCTCGCGCAGCCCGAGTTCAGGGCTGCCGCGGTCGAGGCGGCTGCGGGGATCGCCTATTGGCAGGCGGATCTCGCTGCCGCCCGAACCTGGTACCAGGAGGGGCTCGACCTGGCGCGTGCCTCCGGCGACGATCGGCGCATTGCGAATGCGCTCTACAACCTGTCGTTCGCCTACGCGCTGACGCGCGACGACCAGGCGGCCGCGCAAAGCATCGTCGAGGAGGTGCTCGAGATCAGCCGGCGGCTCGGAGACGATGCGCTGATCGCGCGGTCCTTATGGGCGCTTTCCAACACCAAGTTCTTCTTCGGGGAGGTCGAGGGTCTGATGGAGGCCACCGACGAGGCGCTTGCCATCTTCCGCCGACTCGGCGATCGCTATATGACCGGCTGGACCCTGTATTCGGTGGCCCTCGGCACCATCGCATCCGACCCCGAGCGTGCCCAGGCGGCAATGGCCGAGGCGATCGATACGTTCACCGTGATGGGCGACGTGTCGGCGTACGGGCTGGTCTTCGACATCTGGGCGTCGCTCTACTGGAATCTCAAGGATCCCCGTCGGGCGATGATCCTGGCCGGCTTCGCCGAGGCAATCGAGCGGCGGGCCGGAACCGGCCTGGCGGCGGTGAACCGCACCCTGATCGGCTTCGACACCGCTGCCCTGATGAAGGATCCCGAGCTGGCGGCCGCCTACGCCGAAGGTCAGCGCATGGACGTGGCGCAGGCAACCGAGGTGGCGCTGAGGCGCGCCTAGGCTGCCGCCCTCAGCTTGGAGCTGCCAGGTCTCGTCGCGGGAAGACGATCAGCGCATAAGCGACCGGGATCAGGATCGCCAGGCCGAGCAGCGCGAAATCGAACGGATCGGCCTTGCCGGTCAGGATGTTGCCCGGCTGCCAGTGGTGGAAGAGCGAGTAGGGCTGGGTCCATTTGGCATCGGTCCACAGTGAGCCGAGGATCTCCAGGAAGTAGTTGATCAGCAGGAAGGCCATGCTCAGGCCGATGGCAGGCGCGTGGCGGTCAAAGGTCACCGAGGCGGCCAATCCGAACGCGGCGAAGGCGCCCCACAGCATGAGGCCGTTCAGGAAGACCAGCGGCATGTTGGCCAGCTCCACCTGGTCGGTCACGTTCTGGATGGCCATGCCGATGATCTGGCCGATCAGCAGTGCTCCCAGCACCACGCCGATCAGGATCGCCGCTGCCGCCGCGAGCGTGACGTACAGCGTTCGCCGCGAGATCGGCCGCGTGAGGAGCACCTCCAGCGTCCCTCGCTCACGCTCGCCGGCGACCGCGCCGGCGGTCGAC
>JANMPX010000133.1:0-9247 GCA_031370085.1 Chloroflexota bacterium
GCGATGGCCAAGCTGTTCGCCAGCGAGGTGGCGCGCCAGGTCACCAACGACGCGGTCCAGGTTCATGGCGGGTACGGGTACATCACCGAGTACCGCGTCGAGCGCTACCTGCGCGACGCCAAGCTGACCGAGCTTGGGGAGGGGACGAGCGAGATCCAGCGCCTCGTCATCGCCCGCAACCTGCTCGGTATTCGCGCGATGTGACAGCGCCGATCTTCGGGACCGATGGCGCCGCCGCAGCCTGGCGACCCTCGTCGTCCTACCTGGAGCGGAGCCGGCTGCGGTGCTTCCTGGACACCACCGGGTGCCGCGACTTGGAGGAGCTCCAGGCCCGCGCGGTGGACGATCCCGCCTGGTTCTGGGCGGCGGCCGTGCAGGACATCGGCGTCCAGTTCGATCCGCCACCCCGCACCATCCTCGACAGTTCGCGCGGGATCGAATGGGCACGCTGGTTTGACGGAGCTGGCTTCAACTATGTCCGGATGGCTGTCGACGAGCCGGCCGCGCAGCGTCCCGCCGAGGAGGCGCTGATCTGGGAGGGCGAGGACGGGGAGGTTCGTCGCTTCACGCGCGCCGAGCTGCGCGTGGAGGTGGATCGCGCCGCCCGGGCGCTGGCGTCGCTTGGCGTGGAGCGCGGCGACCGGGTGGGGATCTTCCTGCCGATGATCCCCGAGGCGGCGATCGCGGTCCTGGCGGTCGGCAAGCTGGGCGCCGTCTACACCCCCATCTTCTCCGGGTACGGCGCCGCTGCCATCGCCGGACGACTGGCCGACTGCGAGGCGAAGCTGCTGGTCACCGCCGACGGCTTCTGGCGGCGCGGCAAGCGAGTCGAGATGAAGGCGGTGGCCGACGAGGCGCTGGAAATGGCGCCGTCGGTCCAGCGCTGCCTGGTGGTGCGGCGACTGGGAGGCAACGTGCCTTGGCACCCGGAGCGGGACTCATGGTGGCACGCGGCGGTTGCATCGGTCTCCGCGGTGCCATTCGAGACCGCCAGGACTGATGCCAACGACGCGTACCTGATCATCTACACGTCTGGGACCACCGGCCGTCCGAAGGGCGCGGTCCACGTGCACGCCGGCTTCCCGCTGAAGGCGGCCGTCGACCTGGCCCACTGTTTCGATCTTCAGCAGGGCGACACGCTCTTCTGGTTCACCGACATGGGCTGGATGATGGGCCCCTGGGCGGTCGCCGGGGCGCCGATGCTGGGCGCCACCCTGTTCATCTACGAGGGCACCCCCGACCATCCCGGACCAGGTCGACTGTGGGAGATGGTCGAACGCCATCGGATCACGCACCTGGGCATCAGTCCCACCGCCATCCGGGCGCTGATGACGCACGGGGAGGAGCCGGTCCGGGCCCACGACCGCTCCTCGCTGGTGGTTCTTGGCTCGACCGGCGAGCCGTGGAACCCCGATCCGTGGCGGTGGTTCTTCGAGGTCGTCGGCGAGGGCAGGCTGCCGATCATCAACTATTCCGGCGGGACGGAGATCTCCGGCGGCATCCTGGGCTGCACCACGATCACGCCGATCGCCCCCTGCTCGTTCGCCGGCCCCTGTCCGGGGATGGCGGCGGACGTGGTGGATGCCTCGGGTCGGCCGGTCCGTGCCGAGGTGGGGGAGCTGGTGCTGCGCCAGCCATGGCCGGGGATGACCCAGGGTTTCTGGCGTGACCCCGAGCGCTACCTCGAGGCGTACTGGACCCGCATCCCCGGCCTGTGGGTGCACGGCGACTGGGCGCGGATCGACCTCGACGGGTTCTGGTACATCTCCGGCCGCAGCGACGACACGATCAAGGTCGCCGGCAAGCGGGTTGGGCCGGCCGAGGTGGAGTCGGCAGCGGTCTGGCATCCCGCGGTGGCCGAGGCGATTGCGGTGGGGGTTCCCGACCCGATCAAAGGCGAGGCGCTCGTGCTCTTCCTGGTCGGTCAAGGCGGTGTCGAGCTCACCGCTGCGCTGGCGGGTGAAGTCGCGGCCGCAGTCACCGCCCAGCTCGGCAAGTCGTTCCGGCCTTCGGCCGTCCACTGGGTCCCGGCTCTGCCCAAGACCCGCAACGGCAAGATCCTGCGGCGCCTGGCCCGGGCGGCCTACCTGGGGATCGACCCTGGCGACGCGAGCTCGCTCGAGGACCCGCGCTCGCTCGATCCGATCCGCGACCTGCGAGCCTGAGCCGATGGCTCGGCGCGCTCCGCGTGCGTTGCTGGGGTTGGCGCTGTTGTCGCTGCTGGCCGGGCCACCGGTCACCGCGGGTGCAGCAACGGCGGCAACGCCCGTTCCGCTTCCCCCGGAACCCGGCAGTCGCCTGTTATATGGCCTGGCCCAGGCCGCGGTGGTGGCCGACCTCGATGGGGACGGTTCCCGCGAGCTCATCCGTCTTCTGCCGCGTGGTGGCAGCTCGACCGAGCTGGCGGTCGATGTCTGGCGCGTGAGCTCAGCGGGAAGCTGGGTGCCGGCCGGCCCGACGGCCTTTCGCCGCAAGGTGGGCGCAGACGAGATCCTTTCCGGCGGGCCGCGACCGGACGCCGAGGGGATGCTGCCGGTGCAGAACGGCGATCCCGCCTGGCTGCTGGTGGTGCGGGTCGCCGGGCGCGACGAGGTGGTGGCTGCGAGTGCCGGGAGCACCGGCTGCTGCATGACCTTCTGGCGGGTGACCAACCCCGCGGATCACGTGACGCTGACCCTGGCCGGCGCCAGCGGGATCGGCGCCCAATGGCTGGTTGCCGCGGACATGGACGCCGACGGAACCGACGAGCTGCTGATGGGCGGCGTCGGCGGTTTCACGAACCAGGCCATCGGGGGTGCCGTTAATCTCCGCCTCTACGGCTGGTCAGGCGATCGGCTCAGCCTGCTGACCAGCGCCTCGCTTCCCCTGCTCCCGGTCGTTGATCCGGGGGGCCTGCCATTTGACGCGAGCACGCTCTCCGATCTCCAGGCATTTGAGCTGGGTGATACCGACGGATCGCCCGGCACAGAGGTTGGTCTGACCACCGGGCCGTCGTCGACGGTGGGAGGCTCCTTTCTGCTCCGTATCGCCCTGCGAGGCGGGGTCCTCGGGAGCGAGGCCGCCGAGCTGGCCGCGGGATTTGGACAGACGGCGAGCCGGCCACTGGTCAATGGCTCGCAGATCATCACTGGCATCAGCCCGGGCGGCACCTACGCGAGCCATTGGCCCGCTGGCGGCCCGCTCACCCGGGACCGAGACATTGACAACTCCAACGTGCCGCTGGCGTTCGTCGGATCGCCGGGCAACTCGCTGCTGGCCGTCCGCTCAAGCAGCGACGCAGGCGGCCCGCTGACGCTGTACGACCAGGCGGGACAGCCGGTGGCCACGGTGGATCGCGCGGATCGGGAGGCTGGTTTCCAGGGGAGCGGCGACTTCCTGGCCTATGCAGGGCCGTTGCCGGGTGGCCTGGCTGATGGGAGGGCGGCCGCCTGGTTCAGTGGGCAGCTGGTCACCGCGTCCGCCGACGGATCTCCCGAGGTGACCGATTCGGCGCTGCTGGCAGGCATGACGCCGGTTGGGCTGATGGGACCCGGCGGATCCTGGATGGTGCTGGCCAGGAACTCGCGCTTCGACGCGACGCGCCGCGGCGGGGCGGTCCAGGGTTCCTCCGCCCCGACGCAATCGTTGCTGTCGGTGGCGCCCACCGCCTCGGTCCTCTCACCCGAGGCAAATCACGGATTGCTGCAGCCGCTGCTGACGGGCGCGTTGCGGCCACTGGGGAGCGGTTCTGACGAGTTGGTCTGTCCTGCCTCCGGATTCAGCCTCCAGCTCCTGGTCCCGCCCTCGTCTCGCGCCTTCTTCGCGCGCAACGCGACCGGCTTCCCGGCCGTCCCGGAGGGCGAGGTGGCGAGCCCCGGCGGCCGCGTCGCGCTGCAGGTGACGCCGCAGGCGGAGGTCCCGTTCTCGGTGCGTGCCTTTGTGCTGACACCGGCCGGGCACAGCTATTCGGCGGCCTGGCACGTGCGCCCGTTGACCAAGCCGCCGGCCCTGGCCGCCGTCGTTGACCCGCTGCCCTGGTGGTTCGCCGTGCCCCTGACCGGCTCGACCGATCCCGGCGCCGCGGTCACAGTTGACGGTCGGCCCGTGACGGTGGACGCCAACGGACATTTCGGCGGCAGCGTCGTCGCCCCGCCGTGGCCGGTGACAGTGCGCCTGGCGGCGATCGACCTTGTCGGCAACCAAACGGTGCTCACCGTCAGCGCGGTCGGCCTGATCGACTATCGGCGTTTGCCGTGGATTCCGATCGTCGTATTCCTCACCCTCGTCGCCGGGCTCGCTCTGTACCTCGGAGGGCTTCACCCGCCACGTCCCGATCCGCCCGGATCGGTGCACCAGGGGATCTTCGAGGAGATCGAATAGGAACCCCACCGGCGCCAGTGAAGTGCGCCCATGATGCGCGGCTGATCGGCTTACGGCCTGGCCGTCACTGAGACCAGGGCGTTGTCGCTGGTGACGGCCCGATACGCCACCTGAGCCACGGCGTAGTCCCCACGACGGCCCGCCACGTCATTTGGTCCACGGCGTAGTCCCAGTGCCGGCGGAATCGGCGCCACTCCAACGTGCCACCTTCTGTGACCGCACCTACACTCAGCGAATGCCCCCTGTCCGCCCATTTCGAGGGCTGTCGTATCGCGCCGGCCCCGACGGCCAGGTCGCTGACCTGACCGACCTGGTCTGCCCGCCGTATGACGTCATCTCCCCGGCGCAGCAGGCGGACCTTCTTGCGCGCCACCCGCACAACGCGGTGCGCCTTGAGCTCTCCGCCGAAGCCGATCCCCATGCCGCAGCTGCTGTCACCCTCGCTGCCTGGCTGGCCGACGGGACCCTCCACCGGCGCCCACAACCAACGCTGTACGTGTACAGCCACGCCCGCGTCGAACGTCCCGACGAGCCGACCGTTCACGGGGTCCTCGCGTCCGTCCGGCTGCAGCGGTTCGGCGCGGACGTGCGCGCGCACGAGCACACCATGGCCGGGCCGAAAGCCGATCGGCTTGCCCTGCTGCACGCCACCCGGACGCAATTCTCACCGATCCTGGCGGCCTATTTCGACGGTTCGGCCCACTACCCCGACCTCGCGAGCCTGCCCTGGACTGAGGAGTGGCGTGCCCGCGACGGCGATCACCTGCTGCACACAGTGCGAGCCGTCGAGCCGTCGGAGGGGCTCCTGCTATACCTCGCCCGCGAGCGGCTCTACATCGCGGATGGGCACCACCGCTACGAGACGGCGCTGGCCTACCAGGCGGAGGTGCGCGCCGACCCTGCCCTGGCCGATGCCGTCCCGGGGAGCTTGGCAAGCGATTGGATGATGATGGTGCTGGTCAACGCCGAGCGCGAGCAGCTCGAGATTCGGGCGACCCACCGGCTGGTGCTCAAGGCGGATCCCGACGCGCTGCAATCCCTGGCACGCGATCCAGGCCCACTCTGGCAGGCGCTGCCGGTCGCCCCGTCGCAGCTCGCCGCTCGACTTGCGCAACTGGCCGAGGCCCCGCAACCGGTCTTCGGCCTCGTCCTGCCCGATGACCAGGGCTACCTGCTGGTCGGCGATGCCGAAGCGCTGGCCGGCCGGATGGCCCGGGAGCCGATACATGACCTCCTGCGTGCGCTCGACCTGTCCGTCTTGCACGCCGGGATCCTGGGCGATCGGCTCGGGATCGATGCCGCCTCGGTCGCTGCGGGCGGCCGGCTCGCCTACACTAGGAGCGAAACCGAGGCCATCAGCGCCGTCGCCGCGGGCGAGGCGCAGGCGGCAATCCTGGTACGCCCCACTCGATTCGAGCAGCTGGCCGCCGTGGCCGGCATCGGTGAGGTGATGCCGCAGAAGTCGACCTACTTCTACCCGAAGTTGTTGACCGGGCTGGTCTTCAACCCGTTGCAGGACTGAACAGGAGCCTCCGTGGTCCAGGCGATCAAGCGCGACGAGGTCTACATCGAGCCGGAAGGGATCTACGTCGAGACCCAGCAGCCCGAGCGACGCAGCCGCAAGCCTCCGCTGCTGCTGGTACACGGCGCCCTCACCGGATCCTGGCTGTGGTCGAGCTTCGGTGCCTACTTCGCCGAGCGCGGCTGGGAGGCGCACGCCATGAACCTGCGCGGCCACTACACCTCAGACCTGGCCGACCTTGGCGAGACCCGCATGCGTGACTACGCGACCGACATCGGGGTTGCTGCCCGCCAGCTGGGGCGTCCCCCGGTGTTGATCGGCTGGGGCATTGGCGCACTGGCCTCTCTGCTGTACGCGGAGCGCGCCCCGGTGCTGGGGCTGGTGCTGCTCGCGCCCTCGCCTCCGGCCGGAGCCCTGCCGCGTCGTCCGGTGCTCCACGAGCTGAAGGCGGTGCCGCCGGTCTACGACGCGGCCTGGTGGGGGTGGCTGCAGCCGTGGGACAAGCTGCGCGAGGCGATGCCCGACATGAGCGACGACGAGTTGGAGAAGATGCAGGAGATGCTGGCCGGAGCGCTGGAGTCGGGGAGCGCCCGTCGCGAGCGGATGCAGGGGGTCGCGGTTGATGCCACGCGGATCACGGTGCCGACCCTGGTGATCGGCGCCGGCATGGACGACGTCGTCCAGCCGTCCGAGGCGCGCCGCACAGCGGACCTGCTGGGTGCTACCTACGAATACTTCCCGTCTGCCTCGCATTTTGGCCTGGTGATGGGCTCGGAGACCTGGCCGCAGGTCGCCGGCTCGGTCCTCGGCTGGCTCGAGGAGCGGCGCCACGCCATGATGGCCGCTCAGCCAACCGTCGGTGCCGCGCGCTAGCTGTTTCTCCCACAAAGGCTGTTGACGGTGGCCCGGCTGCGGCGGTAGCCGCCGGGCGGCTCTAACGGCGAAGTTGCGGCCGAAACAGGTCCCTGGATGGCCGATTCGCCACCCGGCGGCCGCGGGAGGCAGGCAGCGGGTTCATCTTGGCCGTAGTGGCCACCGGACGGTTCCGAGCTCAATGCTGCGCCAGGTTCCTTCCGGCCAGCCGGATCCGAGGAGCCCGACCCTGCGGCGATCGGTGCGAGCCGGTGACCGTCCAAATCGGCTGATCCAGGAACCCTTGCTATACTCCGGCGCGTCGCGTCCACGACGTCCTGCCGCATTCGTCTAGAGGCCTAGGACACCGCCCTCTCAAGGCGGAGATCACCGGTTCGAATCCGGTATGCGGTACCAAGTCTCATCTCGGCCCGATTCCGAGCGTCAATCGGGCCTCTTCACGCCCGTCGTACCCTTGTTCGTACCCTTTCCAGCCTCGGGCCTGGCCGCGCTCGCCGTCCATCGAGCCGGGGCAAAGCGACCGGTGTTGGAGATAGGGCAGTCGACAACGACTGGTCGAGATCCGCGTCCTCAAGCCGGCCGCGAACGGCGCCTTCACTCCTGCGGACGTCCAACGCCGAGCGCCTGGCGGTGCTGCCGCGCTGGGTCCACCTCTACGGATAAAAGTCCAGTCTTGCGATGGGGCTTCGTGCAGGCGCATGCTGACGGGTGGGTGCGGGCTGGAGCGAGGCACGGAGACAGGTACATGAAGGCAAGCACATGACCGATGCGGTCGCCATCCCGATCAACCTCTTTGAGAATGACCGCGAGCTGATGGTCGTGACGCCCATGCCCGGCGTGGCCCCCGAGGACATCAGCGTCGACGTGACCGCGGACGGGGCGCTCACCCTGCGCGCCCAGCAGCGCGGCGCCGGGCAGGAGCGCATCACCCACCTGGTGCGCGAGTGGGCGTACGGTCCGTACGAGCGGACGGTCGAGCTGCCGTGCGCCGTCGACGCCAGCCGTGCCAACCTGTCGTACGGCAACGGCGTCCTCTCGGTCACGCTCCCCAAAGCCGATACCACCGCGCCGTCGCGCCTGGTGGTCGACCGCACCGGACACACGCGCGGCATGGCGCTCGGCCATCCGGGGGAGCGCGGCGGGGCTCGCCAGGCCTAGGTGATCCTCTATTCCCTGCGCCACGGCCTGGCCGGCGAGCAGCGGGCCATCGACGGCCGTCGACCCCACTTCCTTCGAGCGACGTCCTATATGCGCCGCAGCTGATCTACGACTGGGCCTACGCCACGCCGTTCCACGACACCGAACAGCGGGTGGCGAGCCTGCTGGTCTTCATCGACTTCTACAATCAGCAGCGACCGCACTGGTCACTCAACGGCCAGCCGCCGCCGCGGCGCCGGTCGGCCCCGCTGTTCTTGCACACACTCCGATCGTGGCCTGCTAGTTCGTGTTGTGGAGCCGGTCCACTCCACGAGTGGTAGCGGCCGAGGGCGGCAACCGCACGGGTCTGCTCTTCCGCCGCCCTGCTCCGCTGCCGCTTCCTGTTGGCCGATGGCCAGCCATTTGAGCCCTGACCTCGACCCCCGGTAGCAACGCCGGTAGCAACAGGGGCGGATACCACCGGTCATCGGCTCCCGCGAATCGGCTACCCTGAGCGTGGCAGAGGCATCGACGGACGCCCGCGGACGCTATGGCGGGGACTGCAAAACCGCGCCCTCGGGTGTGGATCTCAGCCGCCTAACAGCCCGGCAGCGCGAAGCCAATTGTCGCGTCGGATGATCCCCACGGGCCATGAGGTCACTGGTGTTGGGGCGAGTCCTGTGTCGCCCACCATTCCATCGGTCCAGGATCCGGTGCTGGGCGTGCGCACCTCGGTTCCGTACCCTTGTCCGTACCCTGTAGCCGGTCGGAACACCCCGGACTTGGCCGGGTCTCACCGGAACTCTCGTGCTCAGCCGGATTCCACCGGACCGATGCGGCGATTCCGGTATGCGGTACCAATCTCTACAGTCAATCGCGGCCCTCCGTTACTCGGACCGTGCATACGGGTTCCAGGGACTAGCCGGCTCGTCGCGGCGATCGCTTCGCTACCTTCGGTTGAAGAAGCAGGTTGATCAGCGCGTCTCCAAGCCACTGCTCGTATCGGGATGGAGTCCAGCCTCTTTGAAAGACGAGCTGGGTGTACCAATCGGCGCCTGACATCGCCCAGATCATGTCGAGCACTTCTGAGGCCGAGAAGCCCGGCCTAAGTCGTCCGCTGCTCTCCAAGCTCTTGGGCACAAAACCCACCTCGCTGAGGCGTCTAGCCTCCATTTCGTGATGGCGCTTTAGCAGGTCCGGATCGCCGGACTCGCGCATGAAGCGGACAAGATCGGCGCAGGGTTCGTTCATGCGCCGGGCGATCCGTGCCCCAGTGCGGAGCGCGTCTTCAGGATCGGACGACTCACGGGCCTGCGCGATCAGTTCATCCACGCCCTCGACGTGGAACCCGGACGC
>JANMPX010000189.1:0-1683 GCA_031370085.1 Chloroflexota bacterium
AGGACGTTGCCGGCGCGCTGGCGGACCAGGCCGGCTACCCCGTACTCGGGAAGGATTCCCTCCAGGAGGGCGAACACCGCCTCGTGCAGGCCGATGTCGATGACATCGCCGCGGCCGGTCTCCTGGCGCCGATTCAAGGCGCTCAGAGCGCCGATCGTGGCGAACATCGCAGCCAACGAGTCACCCAGGCTGATGCCGACTCGCACCGGTGGCCGGTCGGGGGAGCCAGTGATATGGCGCAGCCCGCCGATCGACTCGGCGATGTTCCCGAACCCGGGGCGATCACGGTAGGGCCCCGTCTGTCCATAACCTGAGATCCGCACATAGACCAGGCCGGGATTCGACGAGGTCATTTCGTCGGGTCCCAGCCCCCAGCCCTCCATCTTGCCCGGCTGGAAGTTCTCGACCAGGATGTCCGCCTTGTCGACCAGCCGCCGGACGATCGCCTGGCCGGCCTCCGAACCGAGGTCAACGGTGATCGACTCCTTGTTGCGCGCCTGGACCATGAACCACAGCGATCCCCGCACGGTGAGGTGGCTCCAGGTGCGCAGCGGGTCGCCGCGATCGGGCTGCTCGATCTTGATCACTCGCGCACCGAGGTCGGCCATTAGGTGGGTGCAGAAGGGTCCGGCGATCAGAGAACCGAGCTCCAGGACAAGCAGGTTCGAGAGCGGACCGGCCGGCGTGATACCGCCCAAAGCCTATCGCCTCACGGCAGGCTGCGCCGCCACCGCCGGCACCGACTCGCGCGCGGCGCGCGGCAGCCATCGCAGCATCCGCTGCGAAACCCCGTCGAAGATCGCGTAGCTGACGGATGCGTAGAGGATGAACAGCAGCGCGACCAGGAACATCCGGTCCAGGTAGGCGAACTGCTCGGAGAAGACGATGATCGAGCCGAGCCCGGTCTGAGCGCCGAGGTACTCCGCGCCGAGGACCGCCGACCAGCCGATGCCCAGGCTCAGCAGGATGCTCGAGCGCAGCTCGGGGAAGATGGCCGGCAGGATCACGGTGCGGTAGAGGTGGAGCCGGTTGGCTCCCAGCGTGTGCGCGTAGTCGATGTACACCTGCGGCACGTTCTTCACCGCGTTCACAACACCAGCGAAGAAGATCACGCCCGTCCCATAGGCCACGAAGGTCGCCATGCCAATGAAATAGGTGCCGAACCAGAGCTCGAAGAGGGGGATCATCGCCAGCAGCGGGAAGGTCCGAAGGAACTGCGCGGGCAGCTCGACCAGCCGCCGTGTCCACCTCGACCAGCTCACGGCGAGGCCGAGCAGGGTTCCGACCACTGCACCCACCGCGAGACCGGTGTAGAGCCGAAGGGCAGTGTCCCAAGAATTGGAGAGGATGGCGAGGATCGCGCCCTGATAGGTGCGCGGTCCCCCCTCCGCCACCGACGCCACACCAAAGCCCCCGCTCCAGTAGTCGGAGAGACTGATAAAGGTCTTGGTGACGACGATCTGCCACCCGGGAACCATTGGTTCTCCCGGGACGGCCTCGAGCCGGAAGATCATTGAGAGCAGCTGCCAGAGGCCCGCAAGGCCGAGCAGCACCAGCGCCCCCACGGCATGCTCCCGGGCGAAGCGGACGATGCGTTCCACCGTCAGTCACTCCCCTTCGCGGTGGTGCGGGCGTGCTCCAGGCCAAGGTGTCCAAGCAGGACGTGCTTGATCTTGACCATTT
>JANMPX010000203.1:0-1798 GCA_031370085.1 Chloroflexota bacterium
GTCGCCTACCACCACATCGGCGATCGGGATCTCGACTTCGCGGCCGTTGCGCACAACCTGTGCGGTCTTGGGCGCCAGGCCAATGAGCTTCTCGATCGCCTCCGAGGTGCGACCCCGAGCCTTGACCTCCATCGCCATGCCGAGCACCACCAGGGCAGTGACCACCACGGTGACGTCGTAGTAGACGTCGGTCATCTCGGCCGAGGGGAAGATCTGCGGGAAGAGCAGGGCTACGGTCGAGTAGGTCCAGGCGGTGCCTGTGCCGATGGCGATCAGGGTGTGCATGTTCGCGCTGCGGTGCTTGAGCGCCTCCCAGGCGCCGGTGAAGAACTGGTTGCCCGAGTAGAGCAGCACGCTCAGCGAGGCGAGGCCCATGACCGCCCATAACGTCCACAGCTGGGCGCTACCGCGAGTGAATACGTCGCGCAGCCCCGGGATCAGCCAGGGGTAGGAGAGGATCATCGTCGGCAGGCCGATGGCTGCGGCATACCACCACTTGCGCATCAGTTGCCGGTACTCTTGATCGCGCTCGGCCGAGACAGGGGCGGCCGCCGCGGAAGCGACGCCCGTATCGGCCATCGGCTGCTCGATCGGATGCATGTGGGTCGCGCTGGTCATTCGGTGTCTTGCTCCGTGATGCTGGCTTCGCCTCCGGGCCCCCATGGCGAGCCCTCAAGCCAATGGTGCGGGCTTCGCCTGAAGGCCCAATGGTGGATACCTGAGAACTCGGCTCAGCCGCGGCTGGGGGTGGTCGGCCCGTCCCCACCATGCTCACCGTGGCCACCGTGGCCGTGCCCGCCGAGATGCATCAGCATCATTCCGCCGAACAGCCCGACGGAGATCGCGGTCAACGGCGACACGAAGCCGACAATGACCAGGCCCGCCGCCAGCACACCGGCGATGAGGGCTGGCAAGAGCCACCAGGGTCGGGCCGGTGCTGGCATGCTTCAGTGTCTGCCGGGGCGTTCGAGCATCGAACCGACCACCAGGCAGCCCGCCAGCCAGCCCAGCAGGGCGATCCCCATCGCCGGCCACACGGCGGCTTCAAACAGAACGCTGGCGAGCAGCACGATAAGCGGCAGGCCACACAGCCCGACCGCGGCACCGATCGCCAGCCCGCCCTGGCGCCGCGCGACGAATCGACGAAGCCCACTCCCCGAACCACCCGACTGAAAGCGAATGCGCCCCCGGTAGCGGCCCATGCCGCAGGTGTAGCGGACCTCGCCGACCGGCTGAGCCGGGAGGTCGATCACGGTGGCCACCCCGGGCGCCAGCCGACGATCGATGCGCGGCGAGGAGAAGACCACCCGCTCGCTGCAGGTCTCGCTCTCCTGGCGGTGGAAGACAAGGCGCAGCGGCACCCCCGCCTCCGCGTCGATGACCGCAGGGCGATAGCCACCGCGCACAATGATGTCGATGACCTGGGGCGCAGGCCCGGGACGCGCTGGGGCGGTGGACGCGTGGCTAGCTGGCGTCGTGTTCATCCCGGCCAGCGTCGCCGAGCCGGCTGAGCCCTCCCTGAGAGATGGTTGAGGATCGGCTGTGATCCGGGTCCAGCTGTCCTGAACTGAGGACGCCTGCGCCCGGCACTGCGAGCCAGCGGCAGGCGGAGCGCCTTCAGGCGGGGTGATGTCCCGCGAGCCGCTCGGCTGACAGCACCAGCCCGCCACCTGCCAACACGAGCAACCCGATGAAGGCGATCAGGATGACCAGACCGATGCCCTCTGGAGGGCGCGGCTGGATCTCCTCCTGGGTGGCCGGCCCCTTGGTGGCGCCGGGCCACTACCGGGTCGTGCTG
>JANMPX010000205.1:0-2214 GCA_031370085.1 Chloroflexota bacterium
GAGTTGAAGAGATGGGCCGGATCCTTCAGCGATGCGCCCTTGGCGAACGTAAGCTTCACGACCTTCTTGTATGACTCGCCAGTGCAGATGATGCCGTCGTGCGACCAGGTCGGAGTGCCTGGCGACGAGGCCTTCACCCACTTCAGCTCCTCGACGGCGGCCGGGTCTGCTTGCGTGATGAGCTTGCGCATTCTGCTGAGGGTCTTCTCGCGCCAGTCCCCGCGGTCGACGGACTTTTTCATATTCTCATCCTAGAAGTTCCGAAGACGGAGAAGGAGTCATGAGATGACGAAGTATTTGATCTCGTTCGATGACGGCGCGATGACCTTCCCCGAGGATGAGCTGCCCGACGTAGCCGAGGCCGCGCACGCAGTGGTCCGGGAGGCCGAGGACGCCGGCGTGTGGGTGTTCAGCGGCGGGCTGAAGGACCACAAAGAGGCGAGCGTGGTGGCCACCGACGGGACGGTCACCGACGGACCGTACCCGGAGAGCAAGCAGTACCTCGGCGGATTCGCGGTCGTCGACGTGCCCTCACGCGAGGAGGCGCTGAAGTGGGCTGCGAAGATCGCCGTCGCCTGCCGCTGTGCTCAAGAGGTCCGCGAGTTTGTGCCCGACCCGGCGGTCTGATCGAAGACCCGCCCCGTTGCTTCGAATGCTGGTAGGGGCAGGAGGGAATCGAACCCCCACAGCCAAAGGCGGCTGATCTACAGTCAGCGCCGGCCGTTGAACGAGGAATCATTGCGTTTCCTAAGGAATTCGTTCCTCGCGACCCTCCGGTTCATGGAATTCCGTGGAGGGTCAGCAGCCCATTTTGTTCAGCAGGGAGCGAGAGGCTGACCACTCCCATCGGTCGCTGCGCGGTTGGAATGCGGGCGAGCCCACACGCCCTACCAAAGGCGACCGTGGTGTTGGCGTCCCGCCTCCATAAGCGCCGGATCGGCGGCGCCGGCACCGTTGTAGTTCTCGTCGTCCGGCTCGCCGCGCCGAAACCGGCCACGAATCGCCCAGCCGAAGGCAAGGGC
The DNA here is from genome assembly GCA_031370085.1 of Chloroflexota bacterium. Lineage (GTDB taxonomy): Bacteria > Chloroflexota > Limnocylindria > QHBO01 > QHBO01 > CF-167. The sequence goes on from JANMPX010000205.1 coordinate 1,023, forward strand.
AACAATCAGGCCTAGGACTGCGGGCCATTCCATGTGTGCGCACTGCTTTCTGCGGCATCGGTTGCTGCTCGCAAGCTCACATTAGCGTGCGTCGTTTCGGCTCGGGACGACGAACGGGTCCCCGCCGCTCCTGAGCAACCGCGCTCGACCGGGTCGGCTTGGTCGCTGCCTACCATGTCGCCGTGCAGGGCCAACCGGATATTCCTGTCCTCACGGGACTACGTTTTCTCGCCGCCGGCAGTGTTGTGCTCTTTCACTACCGCTCCGACATAGCCAGCCTTTTGCCAGCTTTTGGCGCCCTCGAACCACTCACCTCCGCGGGCTACTTGGGCGTTGATCTCTTCTTTGTCCTCAGCGGTTTCATTCTGAGCTACCAATACATGCACGGGTTCCAGCGTATTGAGCGCCGTTCGTATTTGCGTTTCGTGGGGTTCCGCTTGGCTCGAATTTACCCGCTGCATTTCTACACGATCGTGTTCTTGGCTCTCCCGTTGCTCCTGGCACGAGCGCTCGGTGAGCCGATGAGTCATCCGGACAGCTTCAGCGATGGAGAACTTGTCCGGAACCTGTTGCTGGTCCACGCATGGACGACGACGCCGATCCGTGAGCTGCTCAGTTGGAACTATCCCTCGTGGTCCATCAGCGCTGAGTGGTTCGCCTACCTGCTGTTTCCGATCATTGCCTTCTACATCACGCGCGTTCGGTCGCCGCTGTTCCTCCTGCTAGGCGCGATTGGGATCGTCGTGTTCGAGCTATGGCTTGGCGCGGCGTTCGGTTGGGGCGATATCGCACTCATCCGACTCGCGGGCGAATTCCTGATGGGCTGCTTCATTGGACGGCTCTTTCTCATCGGGTGGAGTCCGCCCTGGAGATGGCACTTGGTGAGCGTCGCGTGCGGTGTCCTGGTCCTTGCGGCAGCGGTCATCTTGCCTGTGATGGGTCTTGATCGGACCTGGGTGGTGGTGCTATTTGGACCCCTCATCCTGGCCTTGGCACGTGACCCTCACGCGGCCGACAGATGGCTCGCAAAGCAACCGATGGTCTTTCTCGGGGAGGCCTCGTTCGCGCTGTACATGACGCACGCGATCATCGGCGACCTCGGCTGGAATCTGCTGGCAGCGGCGTCAGTTGCAGCCGCGCCACTTGCGATTCGCGTCGGCGCCGTGGCAATGCTCCTGGTTGTGTTAGTGGG
>JANMPX010000248.1:0-8750 GCA_031370085.1 Chloroflexota bacterium
CGCCTGGAGGCACTTGATGGTGGCGGAGACGACGTTGACCGGATTGGTGCTGCCCATCGACTTGCTGAGCAGGTCGCGGATGCCCGTCGCCTCGACGACCGCCCGCACCGAGCCGCCGGCGATGACCCCGGTCCCGGCTGAAGCGGGCTTGAGCAGGACGGTGCTCGCGCCGAAGTCGCACTGGATCTGATGCGGGATGGTGGAGCCGACAAGGGGGACGCGGATCAGGTGCTTCTTGGCGTCCTCGACGCCCTTGCGGATCGCTTCGGGAACCTCACCGGCCTTGCCGAGCCCGGCACCCACGATTCCGTTGCCATCGCCGACCACCACCACGGCGCTGAAGCTGAAGCGCCGGCCACCCTTCACCACCTTGGCGACGCGGTTGATCTGCACGACCTTCTCTTCCAGATTCAGTTTCGCCGGATCGATTCGAGCCATGGGTTCCTCCGCTACAGGTCGAGGCCGCCCTCGCGGGCGCCCTCGGCGAGCGAGCGAACCCGCCCGTGATATCGGTATCCACCGCGGTCGAGGACCACGGACTTGACCCCGGCCTGGCGAGCACGCTCGGCGACGGCGCGGCCGACCGATCGCGCTGCCTCGAGCTTGCCGGTGCCGGCAGCCAGCGACGCTTCGCGGCTCGATGCGGCGGCGAGCGTGTTCCCGCTGCTGTCATCGATGACCTGGGCGTAAATGTACTTTGCGCTGCGGAACACCGAGAGCCGCGGACGAGCCGTGCTGCCCTCGATCCGCAGCCGAAGCCGCTCGTGACGCTGGCGCCGCTGGGCGTCGCGCGACTGGTGCTTGATCATTACTTGGCGCCTCCGACCTTCCCGGCCTTGCCGGCCTTGCGCAGGACCACCTCACCGGCGTACCGAATCCCCTTGCCCTTGTACGGCTCGGGCTTGCGGCGCGCACGGATATAGGCGGCGGTCTGCCCGACCAGCTCCTTATCGGCTCCGAAAACGGCGACCTTGGTCGGCGTCTCGAGCTGGAAGCTGATCCCGTCGGGCGGGTTGACCTCGACCGGGTGGGAGTAGCCGAGCGCCAGCACGAGCTTGGTGCCCTGCAGCTGCGCACGGTAGCCGACGCCGCTGATCTCGAGTGCCTTGGTGAAGCCGGTCGTTACCCCGGTCACCATGTTGGCCACCAGCGAGCGCGTCAGGCCATGGAGCGCACGATGCCGCGGCTCGTCGCTGGGGCGGATGACGCGCAGCGAGCCATCGGTGCGCTCGACTGTCATCTCCGGGTGAATCTCCCGCTGCAGCTCGCCCAGGGGTCCTCGCACGCGGATCAGGCTCCCCTCCTGGACCACCTCGACTCCGGCCGGGAGCGCGATCGGCATTCGACCGATTCGTGACATGACGTTCGCTCCTTACCAGACGTAACAGAGGACCTCGCCACCGAGATTCAACTTCCGGGCCTGCTGCCCGGTCATGATCCCGTGCGAGGTTGAGAGGATGGCCAGGCCGAGCCCGCCGAGCACGCGCGGGATCTCGGTCTTGCGCGCGTAGACTCGCAGACCCGGCTTGCTGATGCGCTTGATGCCGCTCACCACCGGGGTGCGGCCCTCCACGTACTTCAGCCGGACGCTGAGCAGCTCCTGGACGCCGTCCTGGGCGGTGCCGTAGGACTCGATGAATCCCTCTTCGGCAAGGATCCGCGCGATCTCGCGCTTCACCCGCGACGACGGCAGGGTCAGCTCTCGATGCCGCGCCGAACTCGCATTGCGGATGCGGGTCAGCATGTCGGCGATCGGGTCGGTCACATTCATGTTGGGTTCTTGTCTCCTCGGCGGTGGTTCGCGCCGCTAGCTGCGGATGGCGCCTGCCGCTGATGTGGCCGCTGCAGAGCGGCCGATGCTGCTCGAGCTACCAGCTCGACTTGGTGACTCCCGGCAGCTGGCCTTCGAGGGCCCGCTCCCGGAAGCAGATCCGGCACATCCCGAAGCGCCGCATGAAGCCACGCGGGCGCCCGCAGATGCCACACCGGTTGTGCTGTTGGACCGGAAAGCGCGGCTTGCGCTGCGCCTTGGCGATCATCGACTTCTTGGCCACGTTCAGATCCCCTGCTAGCTGGCCTGGAACGGCATGCCGAGGAGCTCCAGGAGCTTTCGCCCCTCCTCGTCCGTCTTGGCGGTGGTGACGATGCTGATCTCCATCCCCCGGAGCCGGTCGATCTTGTCGTAGTCGATCTCGGGAAAGACAAGCTGCTCGCGCAGCCCCACGCTGAAATTGCCGCGCCCGTCGAACGAGCGGGGCGTGATGCCCCGGAAGTCGCGGATGCGGGGCAGCGCCAGCCGCATGACGCGTTCCAGGAAGTCGTACATGCGCTGCCCGCGGAGCGTGACCTTGGCCCCGATCGGCATGCCGGTGCGCAGGCGGAACTGTGCGATGGAGCGCTTGGCCCGCGTGACAATCGGCTTCTGGCCGGTGATCTGGGTCAGGTCGTGCACGGCGGCTTCGAGCGCCTTGGCATTCTGAATCGCCTCGCCGAGGCCGATGTTGACCACCACCTTGTGGACGCGCGGGATCTGCATCGGATTGGCGTAGCTGAACTCGCGCTGCATGGCTGGCACCGCCTCCGCCTGGTAGCGCAGCCGGAGGCCGGTCGGTTCGGCTGCTGCCCGACGCTCGGCCTTCTTGCCGGTCGGCACGGAGACTTCGGCCCCGGTCCGCGCCGCGCGCGGGGCCTTTGCCCGGGCCGGCGCCTTGGCGACGGGCTTCGCTCTTGCCGGCGCTTTGGCGACCGGCTTGGCCTTGGCCGGCGCCTTGGCCTTTGGTTCGGGGCTCACTTGCTCACCTCGATCTGCTCGCCACACTGCTTGCAGACGCGCACGCGGCGCGACTGCCCCTCGAGCAGCTGATGGGCGACCCGGGTCGGCTGGTCGCAGCGAGGGCAGACCACCTGGACATTGCTGAGATGCAGGGGCACAGGCAGGTCCAGGATCCCCGCCTGCTGGGTTCGCGTCCGCGGCCGCTGGTGTCGCTTGGCCATGTTGATCCCCGGGATCACCACGCCGAGCCCGCGCTTGGTGCGCTCAACGCGCTCGACGGTGCCACGCTTGCCGCGGTCCTTGCCCGCCAGCACCACGACCGTGTCGCCCTTCTGGATGTTCACTACAGCACCTCCGGCGCCAGCGACACGATCTTCATGTAGTTCCGCTCGCGCAGCTCGCGGGCGACGGGCCCAAAGATCCGCGTCCCGCGCGGGCTACCCTGCGGCGTGATGAGCACCGCGGCGTTCTCGTCGAAGCGGATATGGCTGCCGTCGGGCCGGCCGTACTCCTTCGTGGTGCGGACGATGACGGCCTTGACGACGTCGCCCTTCTTCACGCCCGAGTTCGGCAGCGCCTGCTTGACGCTGGCCACGATGACATCGCCGACCTCGGCGGTATCAGCGTGCGAGCGACCGAGCACGGTGATGCACATCAGCTCGCGCGCACCGGTGTTGTCTGCAACCCGCAGACGGGTGTACTGGCGGATCATGCGGGGTCCACCATCTCCTCGCCGGAGCCGCGTGCGACCACTTCGACCAGGCGCCAGCGCTTTTCGCGAGAGAGCGGACGGCTCTCCTCGATCCGCACCGTGTCACCAACTCGGGCCGTGTTCTCGGGATCGTGCGCCTTGAACTTGCTCGAGAGTCGAACCACGCGCTTGTAGACGGGGTGACGGCGCAGCCGTTCGACGCTGACCACGACGGTCTTGTCCATCTTGTCGGAGACCACGCGTCCGGTCTTCGTTCGTCGCTTGCCTTGCATCAGCTTGCCTTCTCGGCGTCAGCTGCCGCGGCGGCCGCGGCATGCTGTCGTTCCGTCATGACCGTGAGGATGCGAGCGATCCGCTTACGGGTCGCTGGCAGCCTGCTGTAGTTCTTCTCCTGGCGAGTGGCCAGGTCGAAACGGATCTTCCACAGCTCCTGCTTGGCGTCCAGCAGGGCCGCATCGAGATCATGATCGGAGAGGGTGCGGATCTCACTGAGGTCCATGTTCAACGCCCTCCTTGATCACGAACTTCGTCTGAATCGGGAGCTTGTGGCTGGCGAGACGCATCGCCTCGCGCGCCACGATCTCGGTCACACCCGACATCTCGAACATGACCCGGCCGGGCTTCACCACCGCGACCCAGTGGTCGGGTGCACCCTTGCCGGAACCCATCCGGACCTCGGCCGGCTTCTTGGTCACCGGCTTGTCCGGAAAGACGCGGATCCAGATCCGGCCGCCTCGCTTGATGTGATGGGTCATCGCGCGCCGAGCCGCCTCGATCTGGCGACTGGTCAGCCAGCAGACCTCCTCGGCCATGAGCCCGAACTCGCCGAAACTCACGGTGGTCCCGCCCTTCGCCATGCCGGACCGACGTCCGCGCTGCACCTTGCGGTGCTTGACCCGCTTGGGCATGAGCATCGGTCAGGCCTCCTCGCCGGCACTGGCCGGCGAGGCGCTGGCAACGGCCGGGGATACCGCCGCGCTGCTTCGTGATCGGCTGCGAGCTGGGCGCTCGCGGGCCTGGCGCGGCTCGGTTCGCGCCGACCCGGGCCGATCGCCCAGCTGGTCGCCGCGATAGACCCACACCTTGACCCCGATCCGCCCGTAGGTGGTCCGCGCATGCACCAGCCCGTAGCTGATGTCAGCGCGCAGCGTGCCGAGCGGGATCCGGCCTTCCTTGTCCCACTCGGTCCGGCTCATCTCCGCGCCCCCGAGCCTGCCGGAGACCTGGATCTTGACGCCCTTGGCCCCGGCCTTGATGGTCCGCTGCACCGTCTGCTTGACAGCCTTGCGGAAGGCGATCCGCCGCTCCAGCTGGCCCGCCACGTTCTGGGCCACCAGCACCGCGTCAAGCTCCGGCTGCAGGATCTCCTTGATCTCGAGCTTGACCTTCTTGTCGGTCAGCTTGCCGATCGAGGTGCGCAGCAGCTCGACGTTCTGCCCGCCCTTGCCGATCACGATGCCCGGCTTGGCCGAGTGCACCGTCACGGTGACGTGATTGATGCCGCGCTCGATCTCGACCTGGCTGACGCTGGCGTTGGCCAGCTGCTTGCCGACCAATTGACGAATCCGCATATCCTCGCCCAGCAGCGTGGCGTAGTCGCGGTCCGCGTACCACTTGGCCAACCATGGCTTGTTGATGCCGATACGGAAGCCGTACGGGTGAACCTTGTGACCCATCAGGACTCCTCTCGGTCAGCGACGGCAATGGTGATGTGGCTCGTCCGCTTCAGGATGCTGAAGGTGCGGCCCTGCGCACGCGGTCGAAACCGCTTGAGAGTCGGCCCTTCGTCGGCCGTCGCGCTGACGATGCGGAGCTCGTCGGCCGACAGGTTGAAGTTGTTCTCCGCATTGGCCGTGGCGCTCTTCAGCACCTTGGCCACGTCGCGGGCGGCAGCGTTGGGCAGGAAGCGGAGGATGGCTGCGGCCTCCTCGACCGGCTTGCCCTTGATCAGATCGGTCACCAGGCGAACCTTTCGTGAGCTGATCCGGATGTACTTGGCAGTGGCGGTGACGCGCATCAATTCGCTCCTACTTCAACGAGCTGGAGCGTTCGGTGGCCTTGCCGTGGCCCCGGTAATGACGCGTCGGCGCGAATTCGCCGAGCCGATGCCCGACCATGTTCTCGGTCACGAAGACCGGGACGTGACGCCTGCCGTCGTGCACGGCGATGGTGTGCCCGATCATGGCCGGGAAGATCACGCTCGGGCGCGACCAGGTCTTGAGCACCTTGCGCTCGTTGCGCTTGTTCATCTCGTCGATGCGGCCGAGCAGGCGCGCGTCGACGAATGGTCCCTTCTTGACGGAACGACTCATCGAGCTCTCCTAACCCCGTCCGAACCGACGGCGGACGATCATCTTGCCGGTGGTCTTGTTCTTCCTGGTGCGCAGGCCCATGGCGGGCTTGCCCCACGGTGTCTTGGGTGGCATGCCGGTCGGCGACTTGCCCTCTCCACCACCGTGCGGATGGTCGCGGGGGTTCATGGCCACGCCACGCACCTCCGGCCGTCTGCCCATGTGGCGGCTGCGTCCGGCCTTGCCGATCTTCTGGTTCTCGTGGTCCAGGTTGCTCACCTGCCCCACCGTGGCCATGCAATCGGCGCGCACGCGGCGGACCTCGCCGGAGGGGAGCCGGATGGTGGCCAGCTCACCCTCCTTGGCGAGCAGCTGCGCGCTGCTCCCGGCGCTCCGCACGATCTGGCCTCCGCGGCCGGCGACCATCTCGATGTTGTGGATCTGCGTCCCCAGCGGGATCTTGGACAGCGGGAGCGCATTGCCGATCCGCGCCTCGACGTCAGGCCCGGAGGCAACCACGTCACCGACCCCCAGGCCGTGGGGAAGGAGCATGTATCGCTTCTCGCCGTCGGCGTAGTGAAGCAGGCCGATGCGAGCGGATCGGTTCGGGTCGTACTCAACCGTGGCGATGGTGGCCGGTACGCCGACCTTGTCGCGCTTCCAGTCGATCACCCGGTAGAGGCGCTTGTGGCCGGCGCCCTGGTGGCGGACGGTCATCTTGCCCTGGTTGTTGCGCCCAGCCTTGCGCACAAGGCGCTCGGTCAGCGGCTTGTGCGCCTCATCGGTGGTGATCTCGTCGAAGGTGGAGCGAGTCATCTGCCGAATGGCGGGGCTGGTGGGTCGATAGTTGCGCAGCGGCATCGTCTACACGGCCTCGAAGAGTTCAATCTTCTCGCCGGCGCCGATCGTCACGATCGCCTTGCGCCAGCCGGGAACCATGCCCAGGGTGCGGCGTCCGCGCCGCTTCTCCTTGGGCTTGACGGTCAGCACCCGGACACCGAGCACGGTGACCTTGAAGGCCGCCTCAACCGCCGCCTTGATCTGAAACTTGTTCGCGTCGCGCGCGACCGCGAATGTGTAGTTGTTGCGCTCGGTCTCGGCCACGCTCTTCTCGCTGATCACCGGGCGGATGAGGATGTCGTGCAGGTTCGATGCGGTCATGCGTAGACCTCCTGCACTCGATCAAGGGCGCCGCGGGTGAAGACGATCGTGTCGGCCTCCAGCAGGTCGACGACGTTGAGGGCATCGGCCAGCAGCACGCGCACCTCGCGGAGGTTCCGGCACGAACGCTCCACGACCGGGTCGCGCGCAGGAAGGATGACGAGCACCTTGCCCTCCGCGTTCCATCCCTTGAGACGCTCGGCAAAGGCCCTGGTGCCGATCTCGGCCAGATCGAATCCCTCGACCAGCCGGACTGCGCCGTCTGCGGCCTTGGCCGTGAGCACACCCTGCAGCGCGGCGCGGCGCATCTTGGCCGGCATCCGCTGCTCGTAGCTCCGCGGGTGCGGCCCGAAGACGACGCCCCCGCCCCGCCACTGCGGTGATCGGGTGCTGCCCTGGCGGGCGCGCCCGGTGCCCTTCTGGCGCCACGGCTTGCGTCCACCGCCGGAGACCCGGCCGCGGGTGAGCGTGTCCGAGGTTCCCACGCGCTGTCCGGCCAGCTGACGCAGCACGGCCTGGTGGATCAACGCCTCGTTGATCCGCGCGGAGAAGAGCGATTCGGGCAGGTCAACCTGGCCGGCCGGCTTGCCTTCTGAGGTCAGGATCGGAGTCTGCGGCATCGTCACTTCGCCTTTTGCACAATGAGCAGGCCGTTGCGAGCGCCGGGTACGGCGCCCTTGACCAGGATCAGGTTTCGTTCGAGGTCGACACGCACCACGGTGAGCTTCTTGACGGTCACCTTCTCGTCGCCCATGTGACCGCCCATGCGCGTCCCCTTGAAGACACGACCCGGCGTCGTTCCCGCACCGATCGAACCAGGCTGTCGGATATTGGTCGACCCGTGGGTCTTCGGCCCTCGCTTGAAGTTGTGTCGCGCAATCGTGCCGGTGAATCCATGTCCCTTGCTGACTCCGCTCACGTCGACCAGGTCACCTGCCGCGAAGAGGCTGGCGTCCAGGCGCTGCCCAACCTCGAACCCCTCGGTTGATTCGACGCGGAACTCGCGAACCGTGCGCGGCAGCTGCTGGTCGCGCTCGAGCAGCTTGAACTGTCCGGCTTCGGGCTTGCTGAGGCGCCTGGCGGTCCCGTTGCCGACTTGCAGCGCCGCATAGCCGTCCCGCTCCGGCGTCCGGAGCCGCGTGATACTGCTCGGGGTAGCTTCAATGACGCTGACCGGGACGACGCTGCCGTCGTCCTGGAAGATCCGCGTCATACCGAGCTTTCGCCCGATCAAACCTACCGACACGATTTCCCTTACCTCACTTCGATGGCGGAAGAGGGGCGGACCGTCCGCCCCCGCTTCACCTCTTGATTTCGATATCCACGCCGGCGGCCAAGCTCAGCCGCATCAGCGCATCCACGGTCTTGGCGGACGGATCGATGATGTCGATCAACCGCTTGTGCGTCCGGATCTCGAACTGCTCCCGCCCGTCCTTGTGCACAAACGGCCCACGAATGACGGTGAACTTCTCGATCCGGGTCGGCAGCGGGACCGGCCCCGCAATGGCGGCGCCGGTTCGCTGCGCGGTCTCCACGATCTGCTCGGCCGACTGGTCGAGCAGCTTGTGGTCGTACGCCTTGAGCCGGATGCGGATGCGTTGCTTGGCCATCGTCAGATCAGCCGACCAGCTCGGTGATCACGCCCGCGCCGACGGTGTGCCCGCCCTCGCGAATGGCGAAGCGCTGACCCTGCTCGATGGCGATCGGGGTGATCAGCTCCACGTCGATGTTCACGTTGTCACCGGGCATGATCATCTCGACGCCTGGCGGCATCGCGATGGCTCCGGTCACGTCGGTGGTGCGCAGGTAGAAC
>JANMPX010000253.1:0-6701 GCA_031370085.1 Chloroflexota bacterium
CGCGGGCCCCCTCCGGGACGCGGAGCTCGAGCACTTCCCGCGTGCTGTAGCGCTCGATCAGCTCACGCGGCGACCCTTCGGCCACGATCTTGGCCTTGTCCATCACGACCAGCCGATCGCACAGTTGCTCGGCCTCGTCCATGTAGTGGGTGGTGATGATCAGCGTGGCGCCGCGCTGCTTCAGCCGGTAGAGGCGCTCCCACAGGAGGTGGCGGGCCTGCGGGTCGAGGCCGGTGGTCGGCTCGTCCAGGATGAGCAGCTCCGGCTCGTTGATGAGCGCCCGGGCGATCGTCAGGCGCCGCTTCATCCCACCGGAAAGTGGCTCCACCTGGTCCTTCGCCCGCTCGGAGAGCTGCATGAACTCCAGCAGATCGGCGGCGCGCGGGCGCGCCACCGACATCGGCAGGTCGAAATAGCGCGCGTACATCAGCAGGTTCTCGAGGACACTCAGCTCCGTATCGAGGTTGTCGGTCTGGGGGACCACCCCCAGGCGTGCCTTGATCTGGGCAGCCTGGCTGCGCGGGTCCATGCCGATCACCGACAGCTCGCCGTCGCTGACCGGCGAGGAGCAGGCGATCATGCGCATGGTGCTGGTCTTGCCGGCGCCATTGGGTCCCAGGAAGCCGAACGCCTCGCCGACGTGCACGTCGAAGTCGACCGCGTTGACCGCGGTGAATGAGCCGAAGCGCTTGGTGAGTTCGCGTGCGCGGACGAGAACCTCGGAGCCTGGGGGCATCCGCCGATTCTAGCGGCGGGTCGGGCGGTGAGGGAGCGGCCGCAAGGCAGGCGTTTGCTGTCAGCAGCCTTTGTGCACCTGTGCGGCTGTGCACCTGTGCGGCACAAGCGAGCCTGACAGCGTCGAGGTGGCCATCCGGGTTGACGCGGGCGCTGCGTCAGATCATGATTACGATACCGATGAGTAGCACATTAAACGCTTCGCCGGTCGCGGTGGTGGGTGCCACCGGCTTTGTGGGTCGCCAGGTCGTGGCCGAGCTGGTCCGCTCCGGATGCCGCGTTCGCGCCATCTCGCGCGACGGGCGGCGCCTGGGCGACTGGGACGCGACCGTCGAGCCGGCGGCCGCCAACGTCGAGACCGGCGAGGGGCTGAAGGAAGCGCTGGCCGCCATCGAGACGGTGGTCCACCTGTCCGCCATCCCGCGTCCCAGCCGCGGGCGCTCGCTGGTGAACGTCAACGTGCGGGGCGTCGAACGCATGCTGGCCGCTGCGCACGCCAACGGCGTGCGGCGCGTCGTGCATCTCGGCGCACTCGGTGCGACGGACGATCCGAAGCTGCGCTTCCTGTACAGCAAGTGGCTCGGCGAGCAGCTGGTCCGCAGCAGCGGCCTGGAGTGGGTGGTGCTGCGTCCCTCGCTCCTGTTCGGCATCGGCGACGGCTTCTTCAACCTGATCAAGGACACGCTGACCTGGTGGTCTCCCGGGGTGGTGGCCATCCCCGGCGACGGGGAGACCCGCTTCCAGCCGTTGTCGGTGGAGGACCTGGCGATCGCGGTGCGTCTCTGCGTGGCCGATGCGGACCGGGCAGGATCGGTCTACGAGATCGGTGGTCCGGCCTACCTGACCTATCGCGAGATCGTCGACGCGGTGATGGCGGCGACCGGCAAACGGCGCTTCAAGCTCAACATGCCGATCCCCCTGATCAGCGCGCTCACCACGGTGACCGATGCGGTGCTGCCCATCTTCCCGGTCAGCCACGACCAGATCGGCAGCCTGGGACGTCCGAACTGGACCGATCTCGATGCCTTCCAGCACGCCTTCGGCGTCGCCCCGCGACCGTTCGACGTCTCCTACCTGCGCTGAGCGGGCTACCATCGCTCGCATGAGCGAGACGGCGGACGCGATCATCATCGGCGCCGGCATCCACGGCGCCTCGCTGGCCTTTCACCTGGCCGAGCGCGGCTGGAAGCCGATCGTGCTGGAGAAGGCCACGGTGGCCGCCGGCGCGACCGGGCGATCGAGCGGCATGGTGCGGATGCACTACGACGTCGCAGCCGAGGCGAGCCTCGCCTGGCGCAGCCACTCTTACTTCCGCGACTGGGAGCACCGCGTCGGCGGGGACGCGGGCTTCACCAATGTCGGGTTCCTGCAGATGGTGCCGCGTCACGAGGTCGAGCCGCTGCGGCTCAACGTGGCCATGCAGCAGGAGATCGGGATCAAGACCTCGGTGATCGATGCCGAGGAGGTGCGCAGCCTGCTGCCGGGGATCGTGATCGATGACGACCAGGTGGCCGCCTTCGAGCCGCTCTCCGGCTACGCCGATCCGACCGCCAGCACGAGCTCGATGATGGCCGCCGCGGTCGCCGCCGGCGCTCGCCTGGTGCAGGGCTGTGCCGTCACCCGGGTGCGGGTCGATGGCGACCGGGTCGTCGGGGTCGACACGACCAAGGGTGCCTTCGACGCCCCGGTGGTGGTGGATGCGGCCGGCGCCTGGGCCGCGCAGATCGCCGCCTCGGTGGGCCTGGACCTGCCCATCAGCGTGTGGCGCCACGACGTCGCCTACGTGCAGCGCCCGCCCGATATCCCGCGCCACATCGCCTTCATCGACTTCCAGAATGCCTTCTACTGCCGACCGGAGGGGGAGTCACTCACCCTGGTGGCGCTCGAGGACGGCAACCCGATGCAGGGCGATCCGGACGCGCCGGTCGACTCGGCCGCGGTCGGCTTCATCGAGCGGGCCGCAGAGCGGGTCGTCTCGCGCCTGCCGCAGTTCGCGCGCGCCGGGCTGCACTCGGCGCATTCCGGGCAGGATGGGATCACTCCCGATCAGCACCCGATCATCGGCCCCGCTGGACCGGAGGGCTTCTGGCTCGATTGCGGCTACTCCGGGACCGGCTTCAAGATCGCCCCGGCGGTCGGGGAGAGCCTGGCCCAGATGATCGCCGAGGGAGTTCACGCCAACCAGGACCTGGCGATCTTCCGGCTCGCGCGCTTCGCCGAGGAGAAGCCGATCGTCGGCGAGCACCCGTACGGGCCGATCTGGTTCTAGGAGCGGGTCGTTACCTGGCTGGCACAAGGCCTGCTTGTGCATCGGCTCCGATGAGACCTCAGACGTAACTCCTCACAAGGGGCAAGGTGTGCCCCGATGCGTCCAGGGGCCTTCCCGCGCGCATGCACACCTGCTGGTTGTGCGGGGTGAGGTGGCTTGGTGAGGTGGCTTGGTCAGGCCTCCCAGGTCTCTCCGGGCTCCAGGGCAACCACCTGAGCATCGGTCGCGGCCTCGAGCTGGGCGGGCGTGCCGGCAAGGATCGGGAAGGTGCCGTAGTGGACCCCGATGACGGTCCGCGCGCCGACCAGGGCCACCGCCCGGGCGGCATCGGCCGGGCCCATGGTGTAGTGCCCGCCGATCGGCAGGACGGCGATCGTCGGCGCCCAGCGCTCGCGCAGCAGGGCCATGTCGCCGAACAGATCGGTGTCGCCGGAGTGGTAGACCACGGTGCCGTCCTCGAACTCGAGGATCCAGCCCCAGCAGCCGACCTCGCGGGTCGCCTCCGCCGCGCCGCCGGTGATGGTGATGCCGCCGGTGTGATCCGCGTGGACCATGCTGAAGCCGATACCGGCTGCCTCGACCCGGCCGCCCTTGTTCATGCCGATCGCCTCCACCGCGCGACCCGCCAGGTAGACGCTCATCTCGTGCGAGCAGACCACAGTGCCGCCGAGCGCCGCGAGGTCGACGACGTCCGCCGCGTCGTTGCCGACATGGTCGAAGTGGCCGTGGGTCGGGGCGATGACGTCGACCTGCCAGGGCTGGGGAGGGGCTGCGTAGGTAGGCCCGCCACTCCATCGGTCCACCCAGATCCACTTGTCATTCGGAGAGCGGTAGAGGATCCCGCCGTGGCCGAGGCGGGTGATGCGCAGCTTCGCCATGCCGCAATCCTAGACCGGCAAGACCCCGCTTGCAGCCGCCGCGTTCGACGGCTGGGCCCTCACCGGGAACACGGCGTTAGCGAGTTGACGCGTGGGGCCGTCCGAACGACGACGGCATCGGCGCCATGCCGTGCCGAGCCGTCAGCAGTGACGACGTCTCGGTGCGAGTGACGGCCACCTCGGAACGCGTCCACAGGTCGCGGGAGCGAGCCTAGCCTGGCCGCCTTCGGTTCACCACGCCCAGCGCCACCGCGCTGCTGATCAATGCCAGCGCGCCCAGGACGGCCGACTCGCGCAGGACCCAGGTCGCGTACTGCTCACCGGGGATGCCGATCGCGACCTGGGTGAACCCCTTCGGATCCTGCTCACCATCCGGCAGGGCGACGTCGCCATACCGGTTGTAGAAGTCATTCATGCTGATCACCTCGCCTGTGGCATCGTCCCGGTAGGCCACGTCGAAGATGCGAGGCCCCCCGAGCTGGGCCTGATCCATGACGATCGGCGTTGCCTCCGCGGTCATCCAGGCGTCCATGCCGAGCGTCAGGCCGACAAACAGCGCCAGCGTCACGCCGGCCGCCAGCAGCAGCGCCGCCAGCTGGCGCGGCACCATGGCACCGACCGCGATCGCCAGGGACAGGACGGCGAGCGCCCGAACTGGCAACAGCACACCCCGCGAGGTGTAATCGGCGAAGCCTGGGTTGGAGGCGTAGTCCGCAAACGGGTTCGTTCGTGTCACGAACTCGCTGGCCACGCCGACCAGCGCGGCGACCAGGACCACGACCACCACCAGCGGGGCGACGCGCTGGACGAGCCATCGCAGGCGGGATCGGCTGAGCGTCCAGGCGATCGGGGCGGTCCGTGCCTCGACCTCGCGGGCGACCACGGGCACTCCCAGGATCAGGCCGATTGCGAACGGCGTCAGGAACGCGCCAAGCCTGGCGAAGCCGCCCCACAGCGAGAAGTCGTTGAGGCTCGGGGACGTCGAGCAGTTGGCGTCCGTCCCCGACGCGTGGTAGCAGGCGTCGAAGGCGGCCCGCGCCTCGCTCGTCCCCCAGGCGATCAACAGGGAGGCCGCGACCAGCACGATCGCAGCCGCCACGAAGAGCAGCAGCTCCAGGCGCTGCATCTTGAAGGCCAGTCGCCAGCCCGCGAATCTCATCCGGGCCTGCGGCGACCGACCACGGCCGCAGCGGCCAATGCCAGCAGGATGGCCGTTCCGCCGACCACGGCTGACTCGCGCAGCACGATCCGCGAGTAGAGGGACCCCGGCACCACCAGATAGCGGTCGTAGCCGACGAGCCTATCCATGTGGCCGATGTCCTCGGGCTTGGCATACAGGCGGTCGTCCTCGATCACCTCGTACTGCAGGCCGCGCCGCAGAAGCTCCCCGTGATCGATCAGCTCGCCGCTGGGCAGCAGGACGCGCTGGCCAAGTTGTCGCCCGCCCGCGCGATCCGCGTCGAAGGCCTGGACGATGGCGTCGCCCTCCATCCATCGGTCCATGCCCAGGCTGATGCCAGTGAAGATCAGGACCGATGCAAAGATCGCCACCAGCAGGGCCGGCATGACCCTGCCCAGCATTGCTCCAAGCAGCACGCCGATTCCCAGCGACGCGAGCCCGCGCACCACGATCAGGCCTCCACGCCGCCCGTACCATGCGAAGTCGCGATCCAGATGGACGTTCGGCATCTGGGCGGAGGCCAGCACCTCACCCACGATCGCCACGACAAGAAGCAGGGCGACCAGGACCAGGACGAGGAAGGCCGCACGGCGAGCCAGCCACCACGTCCGCGAACGGCTCAGGGTCCAGGCCATGCCTGCCGTTCGGAGCTCGATCTCCCGCGACACGAGGGGAACGCCCAGCACCAGGCCCATCCCGAACGGGGCGAGCCAGCTGAGATAGGAGAGCCACTCCGCCTTGCTGCTCAGCTCGTAGAAGCGCTGGGCCAGCTGCGTGCAGCCGGGGGCATAGCCAGTCGGGTCAACGCACCCGGGATCGGTGGCGGCCAGCGTGCGCAGCTGCCAGGTGAACCACAGCATCGCAGCCGTCAGCAGCGCCACGCCTGCCGCCGAGGCAAGCACCTCCCAGCGATGCAACCGAAAGGAAAGGACCAGCCAGGAGCCGATCCGGCTCACGCAGCCGCCTCACCGGGCCTTGCGCGGCCGGACGCCAGGTAGCCGAGCACGACCTCCTCCAGGGAGGCCGGACGCAGGTTCGCTGCCTCGTCCGAAGCGGATCCGCGGCGAAGCAGGGTCAGGGCTTCACCGGCCGGGCCGGCGAAGGATCCGATCGCCTCGCCGGGATGCGTCGCGGCGCCATCGGTCGCCATCCGATGCGTCGCCAGGGCGTCCGCCACCGTTTCGTGGAGCAGGATCCGCCCCACGCCGAGCACCACGAGCCGATCGCACGCCTGCTCCACGTCGGTGACGATGTGGCTGGAGAGAAGGGCCGTGGCGCCGTCGGCACGCACCGCATCGGTCAGGACGTGCAGGAACTCGCGACGGGCGAGCGGATCCAGGCTGGCCAGCGGTTCGTCCAGGAGCAGGACCTTGGCGCGCGTGCCCAGTGCGAGCGCCAGCGCCACCTGGGCCTGCTGGCCGCCGGAGAGGGACTTCGCTCCCTGGCTGCCGGGAATCCCGAGCTCATCCAGCCGGCGTCGGGCGTACGCCCGATCAAAGTCGGGGCGCAGCTGGACCGCCAGGTCCAGGTGGTCGTCCACGCTCAGCCCGTCGTAGAGCGCCGGCGACTGCGGGACGTAGCCCAGCAGGGCGAGCACGCCCGAGCGATCCTTCCACGGATCGATTCCGGCCACGGTCAC
>JANMPX010000269.1:0-26450 GCA_031370085.1 Chloroflexota bacterium
GGTGGCTGCGGTCGTCCCGGACCCGATCAGCCTGGGCGACAAGATGGTCGGGCGGGCGATCGTGGGGACCTGGGTGATCGGCCGCAAGGATGGCAAGCCTCGCGAGGTCTTCCTCTACCAGATGGCCGATGCCGCCGAAACACTGGCGAGCACCGGGTCACAGGTGGTCGGCTGGCAGACCGGCTTCAACCCGGTCATCGCCATGGAGCTGCTCAGCTCGCGCGCATGGTCCGGGAAGGGCGTACTGGCGCCGGAGGCGTTCGACCCCGACCCCTACCTGGCACTGCTCGATCACTATGGGATCCATCACGCCATGATCGAGATGGAGCCCGGAGTGCATCGGCCCACCTGAAGGGGCAGCTCGCGCGGATCCTCGCAGGATGCTCGGCATCCGAGCGTGTGGACTGAGACGGGCCCGGGCAAGCGCCGAACCGGGCACATTCAAGGCGGTTCTGCTCGGTGGCTGGACATTCGGCCGGGATTCGGGCGAATCCCCGCTGGTGTGCTCCGGTGCCGAGCGCAGGTCGCAGACGCGCGCGGGAGGGGGGATGCCCCAACCTCGACCCCCCGGTTTCAGACCGTGGAATCACGGCCTACACTGGGTTCCTGACGCCAAGCAAGGAGAACAGACCGATGAATATCGACGAGATGCTGACCGGCGTCCGTGACGCCATGACCGTGAAGCGGGTCTACGGCGACCCGATCGAGCGCGATGGCATCATGGTCATCCCCGCTGCAGCGGTCCAGGGCGGCGGTGGAGGCGGCGGCGACAGCCAGAACAACGGCGGCGGAGGCTTCGGAGTGGCGGCCAAGCCGGTGGGCGCCTTCATCATCCGCAACGGCGAGGTGAGCTGGGAGCCGGCGGTCGACGTGAACCGCATCGTCAGGAGCGCGATGCTGGTGGCGATCGTCTTCCTGTGGGTGGTGCGCTCGATGACCAAGGCGCGGGCCAAGGCGAAGATCGCAGCCGCGAAACGGGGCTAGCCCTCGCTACGCCTCGGCAGGAAAGACGTAGCCCAGGCTGCGTTCGTTGAGGATGTACCTGGGTTGGCTCGGGTCGAGCTCGAGCTTGCGGCGCAGGTGCCACACGTAGCGGCGGACATAGCCGGTCTCATCGGCGTACTCGCTGCCCCACACCGCCGCCACGATCTGGCGGGCGGATAGCACCCGACCGGGCTCTCGCATCAGCGTCGCCAGGATCCGGAACTCGGTAGGGGTGAGATCGATCAGCTCCTCGCCGCGCAGGACGCGATGACGGTCAAGGTCCACCTCCAGGCCCAGGCCACGGATGATGCCCGCCGACGGCTCGCGGCCGTGCGCCGATCTGTCGAGCACCGCCTTGATGCGGGCACCCAGCTGGGCGAAGCTGAACGGCTTGGTGACGTAATCGTCAGCGCCGGAGGCGAATCCGCGCAGGATCTCCGGCTCATCGCCGCGGGCAGTGAGCATGATCACCGGCACCGTCGACTCCGATCGGATCCGCGCGAGGACCTGCCAGCCGTCAAGCCCGGGCATGGTCACGTCGAGCAGGACCAGGTCGGGAGCAATCTCCCCCACGGTGCGGATGCCTTCGTGGCCGCTGCCGACCGCTGCGACCTCGTGGCCCGACCGCCGCAGGTAGTCGCCCAATAGCTCGAGCAGCGAACGGTCATCATCGACCAGCACGATCCGCGCCATCAGCCCGCCTCTTGCTGGCTCTCGGCGGGCGGCTCGTCACTGGCGATCGGCAGGGTGAAGGTGAAGCGAGCGCCAGGGCCTGACCGGTCGTCGTGAATCGGACTCTCGACCGAGATCGTGCCGTTCTGCGCGCGGGTCAGCTTGTCGGCGAAGTACAGGCCCAGCCCATAGCCGTCAACCGTTGACTCGTCGGCGTCGAGCCGATGGAAGGAACGGAAGATCCTTGCCTGCTGGTCGGCGGGAATCCCCGGACCGTGGTCGGAGACGCTGACGCTGATAACGCCGCCAGCTGCCCGTACCGCGACCTCGATCGGGCTTTCCGACGGGGTGTAGCGCAGGGCATTCTCGACCAGGTTTCGGGCCACCTCCTCGAGGAGCACCTCGTCGGCCCAGGCGGGCGGCAATGCCGGCGAGACCGTGACGGACCATGGGCGGTCGGGCTGCGCCGACGTTGCCGAGCGGCAGGTCCGCATGAGCAGCGGCTCGACCGCAACCGGGCCCAGCCGCGGCGTCAGCCCTCCCGACTCCAGCCGCGAGACGTCGAGGATCGTCTGGATCAGGTTCGAGAGGCGCTCGCTCTCCGAGGCCAGGATCTCGAGCGTGCGCCGACTGCCTGCCGGGAGCTGCGCGGCGTCATCGGCCACCAGCTCGAGCGCTCCGTTGATGTTGGTGAGCGGTGCCCGCAGCTGGTGCGACACGAGCGAGACGAACTCGGACTTGAGCCGATCGAGCTGGCGCAGCTCCTCGTTGGCCGCCGACAGGTCGCGGTTGGCGGCGGCCAGCTCATCGGTGGTGGTCTGGAGGCTTCGAGTGCGCTCGGCGACGCTTTCCTCCAGGCCCCGGTTGGCGGCAAGCAGCGCGTCCGAGGTGGCCTGGTAGCCGGCGACCAGGCGAGACACCCAGCCGAGGGTGAAGGCCACCGCGATCGGGCCGACCAGGGCAAAGATGACGACCTCGCCGATCAGGCCCGGCGAGATCTCGGACGGCTCGTGGAGCACGTGTTCGTTCAGCTCGTACGAGAGTGCCACCGCCGCAAGCACGACCGGCAGCAGCCAGCGGATGACGCGCAGCCAGCGCAGCGCGGCTGACGGCGGTGGCGAGGCACCTGCCAGGACTGAGCCAACCAGCTTCGACGCGCTCTCCACACGGATGGTCTAGCACAGCCGCCTGGGGCGCGCAGCATCGATGTCCCCATCTCGACACAAACGCGACAGCGTCGAACACCGCGCCGCGACCGATGCAGCACTAGCGTGGTCGTAACGGGGCGCCGCCTGTTCATGGGGCGCAAGCGCTTCAGCACAACAGGAGGACGGAATGTTCAGATTCAGGCAGCTCGCCGTCGTGGCGGCCGTGGCGCTCACCCTCGCGGCCTGCAGCACCGCTGCATCGCCGACACCGCAGGAGTCAGAGGGATCGGCACCCTCGGTAGCTGCATCGGCATCTCGCACCGTAGCGTTGGAGATCGGCGCTGGCAAGATCACGCCGGCCTCGGTCAACGTGGCGAAGGGCGACACGATCACCTTCGAGGTGACGAACGCCAACACCGAGGAGGTCGAGCTCATCGTCGGCTTGAAGACTGATGTCGATTCTGACTCGGGTGACAGCCTGCGTGAGGCCGAGCACATCGCGCCTGGCGCGACCGCGACCGTGACCTACACGTTTGACGGAGATGGCCCGTATGCGTACGGCGACCAGGTTGGCGATCACTACGCCAAGGGCGCCAAGGGCGACATCGTCCTGCAGTAATGACCGATCCTGAGGGACCCCAGGTACTGACTCGGCGAGCGTTCTTCATCAGAACGCTCGCCGCGCTTGGCGGTGTATTCGCGGCAGCCGTCGCGGTCCCCGTAATCGGCTTCGGGACGGCCCCGTTTTGGCGTGCCAAATCAGATGTGAAGCTTCTATCGACGGCGGTCTCGCCGGTCCTGCGTGGATCGGGTTGGGCATCGGCCGGCAAGTTGGGGGAGTTCACGGTCGGTGAGCCTCGCCTCGTCACGCTGACGCGGGAAGTGCTTGATGGGTGGGTCAAGCAGGAGGCGAAGGTCGCCTGCTACGTCGTGCGCACCAGCGACGCAGAGGTCGTGGCATTCGACCATCACTGCACGCACCTCGGCTGCCCGCTCAGCTGGTCGGCTGGCGCCAAGCGATTCCTTTGCCCCTGCCATGGTGGCGAGTTTGACGTCACCGGTCGCGTCAAGGCCGGTCCGCCTCCCCGCTCAATGCTCGGCTATGAGACGAGGATCGATGCCGGCGAAGTGATGGTCGGGTCGCTGCAGGAAGGGATCTAGCCGTGGGACGCATGCGGGACTGGCTCGACGAACGGCTGCAGCTCAGCCCCCTGCTGCGCGCTTTCCTCGACCGGCGCATGCCGGCCCAGGTGAGTTGGGCCCATACCCTGGGCAGCGCGACGCTGCTCTTCCTGGTCGTGCAGATCGCGACCGGCATCGTCCTCTCTCTGTCGTACGTGCCAAGCCCGGAGGCCGCCTACGAAAGCGTGCTCTACATCGACCAGACGCCGCTCGGCGGGCTGGTACGCGGGGTGCACCACTGGTCCGCGGGCTTGCTGGTCATCCTGGTCGGCCTGCACGCGCTGCGCGTCTTCATTTGGGCGGCCTACCGCTACCCGCGCGAGCTGACCTGGATGGTTGGCGCGCTCCTCTTCTTCATCGTCCTGGGCTTCGCCTTCACCGGCTACCTCCTCCCCTGGGATCAGAAGGCGTACTGGGCAACGGTGGTCGGCACCAACATCGCCGGCTCTGCCCCGCTGATCGGCCGAAACATCCTCGAGTTCCTGCGTGGGGGGCCGGAACTGGGAGCCGTGACCCTGGCGCGCTTCTACGGGGTTCATGTCTGGGTCCTGCCGGCCCTGCTGGTCGGCCTCGTCGCGGTCCACCTGTTCGCCGTCATTCGACAGGGGATTGCGTCGTCGCCTCGCAATCGTGCGCTGACCCTGCCGGTTCCGGATGAGTCGCGCCGCGCGGCCTACGAGCGCGAGTACGAGGCCGAGAAGGCTGTCGGAGC
The DNA here is from genome assembly GCA_031370085.1 of Chloroflexota bacterium. GTDB lineage: Bacteria > Chloroflexota > Limnocylindria > QHBO01 > QHBO01 > CF-167. The sequence continues at coordinate 4,699 of JANMPX010000269.1, forward strand.
GCCGTTCTGGCAGGCGCTGGTGAAGGACGGCATGGTCTCGGTGGTACTGCTGGCTGTCGTGTTCGCGTTGGCCATCTTCGTCGGCGCATCGCTCGAACCGAAGGCAAACCCCAATGCGACCGGCTACGCCCCCAGACCAGAGTGGTACTTCCTCGACCTCTTCCAACTGTTGTGGTACTTCACTGGCGGGTTCGAGTCGCTCCTTATCTTCGGTTTCTTCGCCGTCGCTGCGATCATCTTCCTGTTGGTTCCGTTCATCGACCGCAGCAGGGAGCGCATGCCGCTTCGGCGCCCGGTCGCCATGGCGCTGGCCGGGGCGGTATTGATCGGCGTGATGGGGCTGACCTTCGTGGGGGCAACCTCCTCCCCCGCGGGGGTTGCCACGGTGCCGCCGGTAACTGGCATGACGGCGCAGCAGCTGGATGGGCTCAAGATCTACAACGCGGAAGGCTGCTCGTCCTGCCACGCCGTGCGGGATATCGGCGGCAGCTCGGGGCCTGACCTGTCGCGCGCTGGATTTCGGTGGGAGCCGGCCACGATTCGTCTCCAGATCGTGACCCCGCAGGACGAGAAGATGCCAGCCTTCGACGGACTGACGACCAAGCAGATCGACGACCTGGTCGCCTTCCTCACCGGCCTGAAGTAGCGGATCCGACGGGAAACACGAACGCCGCCTGGCGGGAGGCGGCGTCCGATCTGGTGGACTTGGTTGCGGGGGACGGATTCGAACCGACGACCTTCGGGTTATGAGCCCGACGAGCTACCACTGCTCCACCCCGCGGTTGCCAATGGTAGACGTCGCCCAGGTATCGGTCAATGACAAGCAACCGATGGTCTATCAGCGCGGGACGTAGAGTAGGGGCCATGGGGCGATCTCGGTTTCGGTGGCTGACCATCCTGCTGCCGGTTGCGATCATCGGCGGGATCGAGCTGCTGGCGGACTGGGGGCTGGATCCGTACCTGCCCTTTCCGTACGACACCGCGGCGGTCACCGTCAGCGTCCTCTTGCTGTCGGGCATCCTGGTCGCAATCGCTTTTCGCCGCATCGACCTATTGAGCGGTGTGCTCGAGGTGCGGAACCGCGAGCTTGTTGCTCGCAATGCAACATCGCGGGCTTTGCACCAGCTGAGCGTGACGATCGCAGGTTCCCACGACCTCGAGACCATTCTGGGCACGGTCACGGACGGTGCTCGCCAGCTGCTCAGGGCGGAGGTGGCCATAGCGTTGCTCCCGGCTCCCGACGGAACCGTCCGCCTTGCGACCGTGAGCGGGCCTGCCGATGCGCTGGTGGAGCCGACCGGAGCCAGCAGCGGGGAGCCGGCGGAGTACCTGAGCGAGCCATATCGGCGGACGGTGCTGGCCGCCCCCTTGCGACGTGGCAGTGCGACGCTGGGCACGCTTGCCGTAGCCGACCGCAGGCCCCGCGCGTTCGACGTCGACGATGTCGAGACCCTCTCCTCGCTCGCGGGCCAGCTCGCCCTGGCCATTGAGAACGCCCGTCTCGAAGGTCGGCTGCGCGAGGTGGCCGTCCACGCGGAGCGGGAACGGATCGCGCGCGAGATGCACGACGGATTGGCCCAGGTGCTCGGGTACGTGAACACCAAGTCGCAGGCCGTGGAGGAGCTGCTTGCCGCCGGCCGCACTCCGGAGGCGCGTGCCCACCTCGCTGAACTCGCCGCGGCAGCGCGCGCGATCTATGTCGACGTTCGGGAGGCGATCTTGGGCCTTTCCAGCCCTGTGACACCTGAACGCGGGCTGGTCGGCGCTCTGGAGGAGTACGCGGCGCGCTTTTCGGACGCCTCCAAGCTGGCGACCATTGTGCGGGCCGACGCAGATGCCTGCGCGGTCGTGTTACTGCCGGAGGTGGAGGCGCAGGCCTTCCGCATCGTGCAGGAGGCGCTCACCAATGTCCGGAAGCACGCCGCGGCGCAACGGGTGGTGCTGCACGTCGAGCTGAGCGGAGATCAGCTGCTCATCTCGGTCATCGACGACGGACGGGGCATCGAACCGGCCCGCGACAATCCCACGGTGGCCCCCGTGCTTTGGCCTCACTTTGGGCTCAACGCGATGCGCGAGCGAGCGAATGCAATCGGCGCCAACATCACGGTGGAGAGCCACCCGGGCGCGGGTACGACCGTGTCTCTCGCGCTACCGGTGACCGGTCGGCCGGTGGCCACCTCAGCCTGATGCGGATCCTGCTTGCTGACGACCACGCCCTCGTTCGCGACGGCATCGCTTCGCTGCTGCGCGCCTGGGGACATGAAGTCGTTGGTCAAGCTGCAGACGGCGAGGTAGCGGTTCGCATGGCCGCCGACCTGCGTCCAGAGTTGGTCCTGATGGACGTGCGCATGCCTGCCCTGACCGGGATCGAGGCGACGCGCCGCATCAAGGTTGACCAGCCGGAGCTGTCGATCGTCATGCTCACCGTCAGCGAGGACGAGGACGACCTTTTCGCCGCCATCAAGGCCGGGGCGCAGGGATATCTCTTGAAGAATCTTGAGTCACCTCAATTGCGCTCCATGCTCGAGAGAGTTCGGCGCGGCGAACCGGCGATTACGCCCGCAACGGCGGCCCGCATCATCGAGGAATTCGGCCGGCGCGAGCGGGAGCCAGACAATGCCCCCGATCAGCTGACGGAGCGCGAGCTGGACGTTCTGCGCCTGGTCACCGAGGGGCTGCGCAATCGGGAGATCGCCGAGCGCCTGCACATCAGCGGCAACACCGTCAAGTTCCACTTGGGAAACATCCTGGGCAAGCTTCACGCAACGAGCCGCACCGAGCTCGCCGCGCGCGCCTTGAGGGAGGGCCTCGTCCCGCCGCTGGTCGAGGAGCAGCCCCGGGACGGACCAGCCTCTGCGGCTTCGGGACACGATGGCGGGAGCCGAATGTCCCGGGCCAGATGGCCCTCTCCACCTGCCCGAACGACTGGTGCCATCCCCACTCGGAGGCATGTCGTGCAACAGCCGCGAGCGCCTCACTCTTGACGCGGAATCGTCAGAGGATGGGCCATGGGCTACCGCATCAGCATCGACCACGGCGGCTGCATCAACTGCGGCGTATGCATGGACGTCTGTCCCGTGCAAGCTCTCGATATGAGCCGCCCGGACCGGCCCGGTGTCGAGTCCGCGCCCGGTGGGTCGCCCTTCAATTGGATGATGGAGCACCCCGTGCAGGTGGGAGAGTGCATCGGATGCGCGATCTGCATCCGCGAATGCCCGGTCGAGGTCATGACGCTGGACAGCGTCCCGGGTCCGACCCCGCTGGCGCCGCTGCCCGGTCCCGTCTTTCCGCCGAGGCCGACAAGTGGCTGGATCCCGCTCTCCGAGGTGACTCGTGAGTCCCTCAAGCCGAACCATCCCTCGCCCTACGACCCGCTGTACCGATGGTCGACCGCCGAGCGGCCGCTGCCCTGGCAGGTCTGGAAGTCAATGGTGGACCCGGCGATCAAGGCCCCCCGCGCCCCCTGCCAGAGCGCCTGCCCGGCAGAGACCGATGCCGGCCGCTACGTGGGCCTCATCGCAGCGGGTCGGTACGACGAAGCCTACGCCGTGGCCGCCGAGGTGAACCCCTTCCCATCTGTCTGCGGCTGGATCTGCACCGCCCCGTGCGAAGCCGCCTGTCGCCGAGGGACTTTGGATGAGCCGATCTCGATCCGCACGTTGAAACGCTTCGCCGCAGAGCACGGCACCCTGCCGCCGGTCGGACCCCCCTCTCGCAAGCGCGGCGAGCGCGTGGCCATCGTCGGCGGCGGGCCGGCGGGCATGTCCGCGGCCTACTACCTGGCCCGGCTCGGCTACGCGGTCACCGTCTTTGAGGCAATGCCGGTCCCCGGCGGGATGATGGCCATCGGCATCCCTGAGTACCGTCTGCCGCGCAAGGTCCTCCGCGAAGAGATCGACCGCATCGTGGGGCTGGGAGTCGACCTGCGACTGAACTCCGCCATGGGCCGTGACTTCTCGCTCGGCGACCTCGAGCAGCAGGGCTATAAGGCGATCTTCCTGTCGACCGGCGCTCCGAAGAGCCGCCGGCTCGGGGTGGATGGGGATCAGCTGCTTGGCGTGGTCCCGGCGACCCTGTTCCTCAAGCAGGTCAACCTGGGCGAAGACCCCCGGCTCAATGGGCCGGTGGTCGTGATCGGTGGTGGCAGCACGGCCATGGACGCGGCACGTTCCGCCCTGCGCAGTGGCGCGGCAACGGTCACCGTCTTGTACCGGCGTGGCCGCCAGCAGATGCGCGCCCAGCCCGAGGAGATCGCCGCCGGCGAGCACGAGGGGATCGTGGTCCGCACGGCAGCGGCTGTCACCGAGGTGCGGGGCGAGGACGGACGCGTGAAGGCCGTCGTGGTCACCGACCAGGTACCGTCCAAAGATCAAGAGACGTGGACTGACGTGCCCGGCAGCGAGACGACGTTGCCCGCGACCACCGTCCTGGTGGCGATTGGCGAGGAGCCCGATCCGTCCATCCTCCCCGAAGGGGCGGGGATCGAGATCAGCACGTTCGCAGGGATCGTGGCCGATCCTCGAACGCTCGCCACCGGCCATGCTGGGGTGTTCGCAGGCGGTGACGTGGTGTCGGGGCCAAAGACGATCATCGACGCGGTGGCGTCCGGGCGTCGTGCAGCAGCCGCCATCCACGAGTACCTCTCGGGGGCGCGCGACGGGGAACGCGAGATCCTCGATACGGTGCGGTACCCAACGCCGCTCGAGTCACAGCTCACGGTTGACCTCGCCGAGCGTCCGCGCGCGCATGCGGCCGAGGCAACCTACGTTCCCGGTTCCTTCGCCGCCACGCAGGCAGGCTTTGACGAGGGGACTGCCCGCGCCGAAGCAAGCCGCTGTTTCCGCTGCGACGCGGTCTATGGCTGTCCCACCGTTCACGTCCAGGCCGGTCGCGGCCGTGCCCACACGGCTGCGGTTTCCCGCGAGCCGGGCCTGCCACTGATTGCACCCATCCACCCCGCGCCACTCAGTACTGGAGGAGACCAATGACCCCGGAGCAGGTATCTGGCGTCTTCGATGCCGGCGAATCGTTCGTCGAAGGCACGATCGCTGCGGCGCTGGTCCTCATCTGGCTGCTGGTGCTGGCGCTGCATATGGCGCGCCCTTACATGCTTGCCCACCTGAGGAGGTTCACCCTGCGCCTGGGAGCCGACCTGTGGTGGATTGCCTACGTGTCCCTGCGCGACATCCTGTTGGCGCAGGTCTTCCTGGGCAGCTTCGTCTTCTTCTACCCCGACGTGGTGAGCGGCCAGGACCTTCCACTCACCGGCAGCCTGGCCGCCGCATGCGCGTTTGCTGCTCTGCTCCTGAAGCTCATTTCCAAGGGCGAGGGCGACATGCGCAGCTACCGCTGGCAGGCGTGGCTGCTCGCGGCCGGAGCTCTGCTGTACATCGGTCCATACCTCCTCGGTGTCCAGTTGACCCAGATCGATAACGGCTTCGCAAAGCAGCTGGCATCGGTCCTGGTCACCTCGCAGAATCCGGGGTGGGGCCTGTGGTTGAGCTACCTGTCCGCCCTTGCGGTGGGCGTCATGGCCTTGATCGCCGTCGTCTATAACCTGCGCCAAACGACCGCGTCACGGTCGCAGGCGTCGGCCGCTTAAGGAGAGGAATTGACCGATGTCTGCTGACGATCTCGCCACCGCTCTCACCCGTGGTGGCTCCGGCTGGCTCGTCCTGTCGCTCGCCGCGGTTCTGCCCATCCTGTGGGCCTTCACCCTGATGCTGCATTTCGCGCGTCCCTACGTGATTCGCTTCCTGCAGAGCCTGACGCTCCGCTTTGGCGGGGATGCCGTGTGGCTCAGCTACGTCCTGATGCGCGACGGGCTGATGCTGGTGACCCTGGCGTTGAGCATGGTGTTCCTGATGCCGAACCTGTACATCGGGCTGGGTCTTCCGCTGACTGCTCCGCTCGCCGTGGTGGGTCTGTTCGCGGCTCTCTTCGTGAAGCTCACGCGGGATGCGGACGACGACCCCGTCGCCTGGCGCTTGGTCAGCATCATCCTGGTAGTGTCGTCAGCTCTCTATATCGTGCCGCAGATCTACGGGCTGGAGGCTGCCGACCAGGTTGATCGGCTCTCGCAGTTCGGCCTCGGCTGGATGCCGGAGGCGCTGCGCTCAGCCAACCCTGACGCCGGGACAATCAACCCCGCTGCCTGGCCAATCTTGCTCATCAGTCTGGGGCTGGTGGCTGCCACCGGTGCGTTTCTGTTCTGGCGCTTCATGTCCGGGCTGGGGAATGAGCAGCCGGCCGAAGGTGGCGAGCAGGCCGCCTGATCACCTACGTCGGTCCGCCGCTAGCCTCTGCGGCGGGCCGACGTCGTTCCGCGACCTCGAGGGCAACGTGCTGGCGCTGATGAGCGAGGTTCCCACCGCGTAGCGTCGGCTACAATGCCGCCGGGTTCGCCCCGGAGGCGGCCCGACCCGTCCCGCAGGAGGCTCTGCGCGCGCCGATGGCCGTGAACCCGAAGAAGCTGCGACCCTACGACCAGCCGCCCAATGTCCGTCGACCGATCATTCCCGACGGACCCGATGCCGCGGCAACCCTGTATCTCGTTGCCGCCGTCGTCTGGCTGACGATGGCCACCGGGATCGGGCTGCTGTGGGCCGCCGAGCAGCTCTTCCCCAAGCAGCTCACCTTCTCGCTGGAAGTGCCCATGCTGAGCGGCACCCTGACCGCAGTGCTCAGCCCGGCGACGGTGGCCTCTGGCTTCTGGAACGCAACGCTGTACGGCTGGCTGGGCAATGCAGGGCTTGGCGCCATCCTGTTCATCACCCCGCGGCTGCTGGGCCGTCGCCTGGTCGACGAGCAGGTGGCCACCACCTCGGCCGCGGTATGGAACGTGGGCATGCTTGCCGGCCTGGCGGCCATCTACTTCCCCCAGCTGGCCGCCAGCGGTCCCCTTACCGAGTTTCCGCTGCCGGTCGACGGAGTCCTGCTGCTGGCGCTGCTGCTGGTGAACGACTCGTTCTGGCGGACCCTGCTGGGCGCGCGCGATCGGACCCCGTACATCAGCATCTGGTATTTCGGCGTGGCGCTGGCTGCCTTCAGCGGCCTGTACGCCCTCGCCACGCTGGCGCCGATCCTCCCGCTCCCCGACACCGGAGCGGCGCTCGCCAATGCCTTCTACGGAAGAGCCGTCGAGACGATCTGGGTGACCGGCGTGGCGGTGGGGGCGCTCTATTACGTTGTCCCCCGCGCCACCGGCAATCCGCTTGCCTCGTCAGGTGTAGCGACGCTCGCCTGGCTCAGCTGGGCAGGGCTGGCCACATTGTCGCCGCTCGGAGCCCTGGTCGACAGCTCGATCCCCTTCGCCGTCACGCAGCTCGGGAACGCGGCCACCCTGGTTCTGGTGGTCCCCGCATTCCTGGTCGTGGCGAACCTGGTCCTCACCATCCAGGGACGCTGGACCATGCTCCTGTCGCCGGGGACAGTGCCACTTGCCGTCGTGGCGCTGACCTTCCTGGGGGCGACCACCCTGCTCGAGGCGATCGGCGCGCTCGGGTCGGTGCGTGGCCTGGTGAACGGCACGGAATGGCTCATCGGCGTGCGCATCTTTGCCTATTTCGGCACTGCGACGCTCGCGCTGCTGGCGCTTGCTGACCACGCCTTCCCGCGGCTCCTCCGACGCGATTGGGGCAACACTCCCCTGATCGATGTGACCCTGTGGGGCACCTTTGGCGGCGCGGCGCTGGCGGGCCTGGCGTTGATCGGTGGCGGGATCGTCCACGGCCGGCTGCTGGCCGGCGGGGCGGCGGGAGATGCCATCGATGGCACCCTGATCTGGTTCCGCGGGGCCGCCGGAGCGGGGATCGGGCTCCTGGCGCTCGGCGGGCTGGCGGTCGTCGTCAATGTCTTCCTGATGTACACCGCCGGGCGGCTGGCCGACTACGCCCTCCCGGCAGAGGCGACCGCTGTGGTGGCGGGGGGCTGAGCCGATGACCGTCCACACGCCGATCGAGTCGCGTGACCGAGGAATTCCACGCTGGGCATTGGGCATGACGCTGGCCATCTTCGTGGCCGGTGGTGGCTACTTTGCCACCAACCTCAACGGCCAGAACCCGTCGATTGCAGGGAGTCCATCTCCCTCGACCGGACCGCCGAATGCGGAGGCGATCATCAAGCGTGTCGGCTGCCAGGGCTGTCATGGCAGCGACCTGGCGGGCCAGGCCGCCTTCCCCAGCCTGCACGGAGTCAAGAACGGTCCGGTCAGCGCAAACCTCAAGCAGCTCGGCACCGATCACCCTGACGACTGGGCCAACATCTGGATTGCGGGTGCCGATCCGACCGTATCCGATCCCACGCTGCGCCTCGGCATGCCGACCTTCGCCGCGGCACCCTATAACCTCACCACCGATGACATTGCCGCAGTCGTTGCCTACCTGAAAACCCTGCCATGAGCGATCCGGCCGCGCGGCCGGTTCGCGAGGTACCGGTTCTCATCGGTGGCGATGAGATGGCTCGAATCGACGAGGCGGCCCAGAAGGCAGGACTCTCGCCCGATGCGCTCATGGAGAGCGCCGGCGCCGCGGTGGCCGAGGTCGCGCTGGTCGAGCTGACAAGCCTGGCCGAAACCCAGGCCGGGCCCGGCGGACCGCTGAGCGACCCCCCGCTGACCATGGTGTTCTGCGGTCCGGGCAACAACGGAGGCGACGGATTCGTGGTCGCTCGGCGGCTCGCCGCGGCAGGGCGATCGGTCACCGCCGTACTGGTCGGCGACCCTGCGCGCATCAGCGGCACGGCAGCCGCGCACAACTGGCTGGTGCTGCAGGCGATGGCATTGGGTGGCTCGCTGCAGCTTTTTGTCGCACCATCGCCGGAGCTGATGCTCAAGCTGCGTCCGCGCCTCGCGCCGGCGAGCCTGCTGATCGACGCGCTGCTCGGCAGCGGCGCCTCAGGACCGTTGCGTGAACCGATCTCCACCGCTGTCGACCTGCTGAACGCGATTCGCACGCATGCCTCGGCCGCCGGGCGGCGGTGCCGCACGCTCGCCATCGACACGCCGACCCGGATCGATCTCACCGATGGCTCGCGCTCCGACCCGGTAGTCGTCGCTGACCTGACGGTGACCTTTCACCGGGCCAAGGCCGGGTTCGCCCTGGACCCGGAGGCACGGCGCCTGGCCGGACGCTATTTCGTCGCCCCGATCGGAATCCCACTCGAGGCGGAGGAGGGGATCGTCCCGCTGGACGCTGTCTTTCCCCCGGCCCGCCTCACCGAGGTCACCTGGCAGGAGCCCGCCGCGACCTCCTGACCAGACGCCTCGTCGTGTTTGGTCAGCTTGCGGCGCGGCGTACGATGCGACGGTCGAACTTGGCACAGGAGGTCACATGGCCACACAGCCCGGCGCTGAGCTGATCCGTCGATACCTGGCGGCCAATGTGGCCGACGACTTCGATACCCTGGAGGCGCTGCGCCATCCGGCGTGGCAGGAGAGGTGGCCACAATCGGGCGAGGTCGTGCCGAGCAGCGCCAGGTACAAGGCCGCCCGACTCCAGCGTCCCGAGGGGGCGCCCAGGGTCGAGGGGGGACGCATGGGCGGCTCCGGCGACATGTGGTGGAGCGAGGCCGTTGTCCACTACCAGGACGGGTCGCGCTGGCTGGCGGTCACCATCTTTGAGCTCGAGGATGGGCTGGTACGCAACGAGCGGGTCTACTTCGGACCGCCGTTTCCGGCCCCCGAGTGGCGGGCGCAGTGGGTCGAGCGCGAGGATCCCGCGGTCAGCTAGGCGCTGCTGCCGGGCTTGACGAGTGGCTCACCACGCCCGCAGGCCGGGCAGCTCTCGGCGGTCCACGTCTCGATCTCGATGCGGCCGAGCGGCAGGATCGGGCAGCCCAGGTCGACGGGTCCGGTCGAGCGGTCCACGATGACCGCGGCGGCCAGCGGGGAGGCACCGGCCGACCGCACCGCACTGAGCGTCTCGAGCAATGAGGCGCCGGTGGTCAGGATGTCATCGACCAGCACCACCCGCTCCCCGGGGCGCACCGGCCAGCCACGGCGCAGCGCGCGGGTGCCGCGTTCCATCGGCTCGGCGAAGACGCCGCGGACGGTGCTGCCCAGCTGCGCCTCGAGCTGGCGGGCTGTCTCGAAGGCCAGCAGCACGCCGCCGGTGGTCGGTCCCACCACCAGGCTGGGCTGCAGGTCAATCAGCGCGGCAGCCAGCCGGCGGCTGATCTCGACCCCGAGGGCGGGGTATTGCAGGACGGCGAACTTCTCCAGGTAGCGGTCGGAGTGGCGGCCGCTCTTGAGCAGGAAGTGACCGTGTCGGAGCGCGCCAGCCGCTTCGAAGAGCTGCTCGATGCTCGCCGCCGCCAGCGCCTCTCCCTCGGGCAATGCGTGCGGTCGGGGCAGCCTGACCGGCATCGGCTCCATGGCGACTACTCGTAGACCGCCGTGAAGTCGACCGCCGGATATCGCTCTGAGAGGGCGTCGGTGACCCACTGCAGGACATCCACCGGGTCGTAGACGTCGGCGATGGTGCGCGCGTCGGTGACCGTCAGACCGATCCGCCGCGGGTCGTGATCGAGGGCAGCTCCCATCGGCAGGTCGGACAGGTCAAGGCTCGTCTCGAATCGGCCATCGGAGCGCAGCAGCAGGACATCGCTCTCCTCGTCGAGCAGGACCAGGTCGCCGGTCCGGGCCAAAACCTCCTCGGCGTTGGCCACGAACTCGCGCAGCGCCTGCTTCTGCTGATCGCCGATCTGGGTGCGATAGGCGTCGGCCAGCTGCCAGAGGCGCTGGGCTGCAATCGTCTCCTGCTGGGTGGAGGGCAGCTCGGCCTGCCAATCGGCCTCGCTGGAAGGCTCGGCCTCGACCTCCTCGTGGTCGGCCAGCTGATCGGCAGGCACCAGGTGGCTGACCGGATCGTGGGCCGCTTCGATGAACCAGGCGAGAATGTCGGCGGGGTTGTAGAGCTCCACCACCTCGCTGACCGCCTCGACCGTCTGCTCCTCGTCGTACCACTCCTGGTCGGCGGGGTCGCGGTAGGTGAGCCGCGTCGTCCAGGTCTCCCCGACCGGGTCGAAGACGAGGTAGTCCTGCTCGTCGTCAACCAGCTTCAGCGGCCCGATCTCGCGGAGCCGCTCGCGGTTCGAATCCAGGAAGCGGCGCAGCTGCTCGGTGGCCTCGTAGATGAAGTCGCGTCGCTCGAGCTCGGCCTCGGCGGCGAGCTCCCGCAGCGCGGCGAGCCGTGGCGTGCTCACGGCTTGTAGACCAGGTCCGGGCCCATCCGCTCGCGCAGGAAGATGACGTGGGTCTTGTCAAAGATCCCTTCCGCCACCCGGTGTCCAAGGCCGCGCGTGGACGGATCGGCATACAGGCGATCCAGGACGGCGTAGTTGGGGAGGTCGAGAATCAGCACGTTGTTCCACTCTGACCCCTCGGTGACGTTGAACCAGCCGACGAACCGGATCCCGTACTCATCCTCGTAGCGACGAGCGGTGCGCGGGAAGAGGTGGCGCATGCCCCGCTTGAAGATCGCGTCCCGTCCCTTCTTCACGTTGAAGAAGGTGACCATCAGCGGCATCAGGTCTTCTCATCCGGATCGGGCCGCTCGTCGGACGCCGGGCCGGGCTCGGTGCTGATCACCCTGGTCGGAGCCGTCGGCCCGCCGATGCCGCGGCCGCGGCCGCGTCGACGATCGGCGAAGAAGACCCGCAGCAGGAAGACGCTGGTCATGCTCACGAAGAAGAGCAGGCCCATGTCGATGAACAGGAGGACGGCAAGCAGCCAGACGGGCCAGTTGAAGGTGAAGAGGCCAACCGGGATGAGGAGCAGGATCCCGGCGAACAGGATCGCCTGCCAGACGAAGCAACCAAAGCCGGGCCCCTCATTCGGGTCTAGCTCCTCGTTCATGCGGATCGACATGCATCGCTCGCTGCGGACTCCCAACGTGGCGGCACGCATGGTCCCATATCCGCGGCGGTCCCGCTCGAACCGGCAAGGCAGGCTAGGTGAGCTGGTCGAGGCCGCCGCGATAGGTGATTCGACCGGCGGCCAGGGTGAGGCGAACCACCCCGGGCAGCTCGCGTCCGAGCAGCGGCGTGTTGGGTGAAGCCGATGCCAGTCGCCCCGGCTCGACCCGCCAGCGAGCCAGCGGATCGAAGAGGACAAGATCGGCGAGGGCTCCCGGCCGCAGACTTCGCTCCTCGCCGATCAATCGTGCAGGCGTGCTGCTCAGTACCGCCACCAGGCGCGACAGGCCCAGGCAGCCCGCGTCGACGGCGGCGAGGCCCAGCGACAGGGTAGTTTCGAGGCCGATCATCCCCGGTGCAGCGGCGGCGAACTCGACCGCCTTGCGCTCGAGCGGATGCGGGGCGTGGTCAGTCGCCACGGCATCGATCGACCCGTCGGCGAGGCCGGCCAGCAGGGCCAGCGCATCGGCCCTGGTGGGAAGTGGTGGGTTGACCCGGCAGGCGGAGTCATAGGCGAGCGCCGGATCGAGCGGAGCTCCGAAGGGATCGGCCGCCACACCGCTCGGCTCTTCCCAGGCGAAGGCGCGATCTCCGGCGACCCACGCGTCGGTGAAGGCCAGGTGATGGGGCGTGACGTCGCAGGTGACGCGCAGGCCCCGGGATCGGGCGCGGCGGATCGCGTCGAGCCCCGCGGCGGTGGAGAGGTGGGTTATGTGGACCCAGCCGCCCGTCTCCTCGGCCAGGCTGATGTCCCGTTCGATGATGGACAGCTCCGCGCTGGCCGGCCAGCCGGCGAGACCGAGCCGGGTGGCATGGGGACCGGCGCGCATCACGGTGCCGGCGGCCAGGGATGGCTCCTCGGCGTGCTCGATCAGCGGCAGGCCCAGCGGCGCGAGGTAGGCGAGCAGGCTGCGCGCCACGCGGCCCGAGGCAACCGCCTGCCCGTCGTCGCTGACGCCGGCAATCCCCATCGCGGCCAGCTCCCCGATCTCGGTGATCCGTTCGCCCTCCCTGCCGCGCGTGGCTGCAGCCACCACGCGCACCCGACAGGCAGCGCCACGCGCTCGCTCATGCACCATGGCGACCCGCGCCGGCTCGTCGAGCGCCGGCTCGGTGTTTGGCATCGCGCAGACCGTTGTATACCCGCCGTGCGCTGCCGCCCGGGCGCCGCTCTGGATCGTCTCGGCGCGCTCCATCCCCGGCTCGCGGAGGTGCGTGTGCAGGTCGCAGAACCCCGGTGCGGCGACCAGCCCTGCCGCGTCGATGCGGGTCGCGTCTGACGGAAGCTGCGCGGCATCAACGATCACGCCGTCGAGGACCGCCAGGTCACCGACGCGGTCCGTCCCATCGGCGGGATCGATCAGTTGCGCGCCGATCAGCAGCAGCGTCGCCGGTGTATCGCCGAGAGACCCGAAGCCGATCACTCGGCCAGCAGCGCCAGCACGGCCATCCGCATGGCGACCCCGTTCACGACCTGGGCGCCGATCAGGCTGCGCTCGCTGGCCGCCAGCTCAGAGCTGATCTCGACTCCCTCGTTGGTCGGGCCAGGATGCAGCACCGGTGCATTGGATCGGGCGTGCCCAAGCCGCTGCGTGTCGAGGCCCCAGCGGGTCGTGTACTCCCGCAGCGAGGGGACGCCACCGCCGGCGTCCCGCTCGAGCTGCACGCGCAGCGTCATGACGGCGTCGGCATCCGCCAGCGCCTCCTCGATCCCCGGCGCGACGCTCACCCCCGGCCAGCCCTCGAAGCCGCGCACCCAGGCCGGTGGCCCGGCCAGGGATACCGTGGCGCCCAGCGCGGTGAGGGTATGGAGGTTCGATCGCGCGACCCGCGAGTGGGCGATGTCGCCGACGATCGCGATCCGTCGGCCCTCCAGGGTGCCCAGTGCATCCCGCAGGGTGAGGGCATCGAGCAATGCCTGGGTGGGATGGGCGTGCAGCCCATCCCCGGCGTTGACAATCCTGACTGAGACGTTGCGGGCGGCAAGATAGGGGGCGCCGCCCATCGAATGTCGCAGGATGACGGTGGTCACACCGGTCCGCTCCAGGGTTCGCAACGTGTCCAGCAGTGACTCCCCCTTGGTCACGCTGCTGACGTCGATCGGCAGCTCCACGACCTGCGCCCCGAGTGCCTCGGCTGCCAGCTCGAAGCTGACCCGCGTCCGGGTCGAGGGCTCGCAGAAGGCAAGGCCCACCACCTCGCCGCGCAGCAGGTCGAGCGGCTCGCGCCGAGCGCGCCGCTCGCGCATCTCGACCGCCAGGTCGAGGCAGCGCTCCAGCTCGCCGCGATCGAGCTGGTCGACGTCCAGGAGGTGGCGGTGGGGCCATCGCCCGGCCTCCGCGAGGTGGCTCCCGGGCCGGGAAGCAACGACGCCACCGGCCGAAGGCCGATGGCGAGATGGCGTGCTGCCGGCGATCTCGAGCATGTGTCCGTTCTCCTTGGCGGCCTCGCAGGACCGTCCTTAAAGGGTTCGCCGGAGTATAGCGTCTCGGTCAGTGGCCGCGCCGGTGGATGTGAAGGGCCACCGCCAGCCCGGTCATCCGTTCCGGATCGGCCAGGAATGGACCGATCAGCTCCTCGATGCGGGCAAGACGGCTGCGGACTGTGTTGTAGTGGACGTACAGCTGCCGGGCCGCGGCAGCGGCGTTGCGTGTCGCCACGTAGGCCTCGAGTGTCTCGACCAGGCCGGCGCGATGCAGCTGATCGTATGCCAGCAGCGGCGCAATCATCGTCTCGCGGAACGCGGCCAGCTCCTTGTCCGAGCAACTGGCCAGCAGCCGGTCCAGCCCCATCCGCTCGAACGCTATCGCCTGCCCCGGACTGCGCCAACGCCCCACCTCGAGCGCGCGGCGTGCCTCTGCGTGGCTCTCCCACAGCAGGAGCGGATCAGCCTTGGCCAGTCCGATGCCGATACTGACCGAGGCGCCGGGGAGGCGCCGCGCAGCCTCTCGCAGCAATGCTGCGGCAGCCTCCTCCAGCCACTCCGCTCCCGGGCGCCGCGGCGCGACCAGGGCACCAGCCTGCGCGCTGCGTTCCCACACGATCGCCGAGGGCCCGAGGGCCACGCGGGCCGCATCGGCGAGTGCCCGAACGGTTCTCGCGTCGCCGCCATTCGGCGGCTCCCCCTGGGCCAGCAGCACCGCCCGGGGCTGGAAGAGGTCCCAGCCGAACGCCGCGGCGCGCTCGGTCAGGACGCCGCCATCTGTCAGGTGGCCGCTCATCAGCTCCTCGAGGCAGACCGCCTGGAAGTGCCGGTCGTCCTCGACCACGGCGCGCGCCTGCACCTGTCGCAGCGCCGCCACGGTGGCGGCGAACTGAAGGGCCTCAAGGTCGTCTTCGCTCAGCTCGGCTGGCGCTGCGAGCACGATGATCGCGCCGTAGGGGTCGGAGTCGACCATGATCGGTTGAACGGTGGCCGAGCTGCCACCAACCTGGAGCGCGATGGCACGACCCGCCTCACGGCCATCCGATCCGGAAAAGATCGCCTCGGGCAGCGTGAGGGCCACGCCATCGGTCGATCCGGCAAGCGTCGTCCCGTGCTGGTCCACGATCAGTGCCGGACGGCCGACCAGCTCTTCGAGCGTCAGGGCGATCTCGCGAAGACCGCCGCCGCTGAGCACGATCCGGGTAAAGCGATCGTGGATTTGCGCCGCGCGCTGCAGCCGGAGGCTCTGTTCGTTGAGGATGACCGACAGCACGGAGCTGATGATCTCGTTGAAGGAGCTGTCGGGGGGCAGCTCGATGACCGGGAAGGCGCATGCGTCTGCAGCTCCCAACACGGCAGCAGGGATCCCCTCGAGATAACGGTCGGGCTTGATGGCGATCCCGGCCAGCCCCTTGCCCGCGAGGTCGGGCACCAGGTGAGCGAGTGCCGCGCGGTCATCCCGCAGCGGGTAGGCGGTGGTCAGCAGCAGCTCCTCTGCCTGGACCCATGGCAGGATGTCCGGCACCTCCATCACGTTGATATGGCGCACTCGCCGCTCGAGGCCGTCGCTGCCGGCCACGACCTTGGCGAGGCGCAGCGGCGCGAGGGTGAGCGCCCGGGCAAGGGTGATGGAGCCGATCATGACTGCTGGTAGATTCTCATACTCGACGGCTCCCTGTGTGGCAAGAGTTGCCAATGACGCGAGGTGCGCACGACCCTAGCATGCGCTCCGATGAGGGGCTTCTCCGCTCTCTCCCCGTGGGCTGCTGGCGCTCGCCCGCCACGCCGGCTGCGCGCAACCCGAATCGGTGCGTCGCTCAGCGAGACCCTCACGGCCGGCATGCCACCGGGGCGAATCGAAAGCGTGCACGCGGCCGCCATCAATATCCGCTTCGGCTCCCTGCTGGCCACGATCGCGCGGGAATCCGTCGGCGGACTGCCGATGGGCATCCTGGTCAGTGGCGAGCAGCGGCTCGATCACCTCGGCGCGGTCCGTGGCATGGCGGCCCGGGTCCACGGCTCCGACCTCGTTGTCCCCGACGCCGGTCTTCTGATCACGCTGTACGGCGCCGCTACGTGGTCGCCCGTCATGCCGATCCTGCCCATCGAACCGATCGCCCGGCGCACCGGCCGAACCGCCGCGGTCCTGCGCCTGGCGGTTGCGATTGCCCCGCGGGCCGGGCTCGCGCCGCTGCTGGCCGTGATGGCCGGCGATACCGCAGCGGCCCGCGGGACGCTCGCGGAACAGGCTGGCCCGGTGCTCGCCGGCGTGCTGGGCCTCCTCCAGCGGGAAGAGACGGCGCTCGCCGCGCACCGCGCTCAGTCCCTGATAGGGCTGGGGCCGGGCGCCACTCCGTCGGGCGATGACCTGCTGGTCGGACTGCTTGCCGGCATGGCCGCGACCCGACACCCCCAGGCGTCGTCGCTGGCGTGGCGTGTGGCGATACGGGCGCCGGGCCGTACAACCGCGCTCTCCGAACAATTCCTGGCCGATGCCGGCCGCCTCCGCTTTTCAGAGCGGGTGCACAATATCGCCACGGCCGTGCTGGCTGGCAGACCGGCGGAGCTTGGCGCCGCGATCGATGCCACCCTCGCCTGGGGCGCCTCTTCGGGAGCCGATCTGCTGGTCGGCCTCCTGATCGGGATCGACGCAGATCGAGCAGCCCTCGGCCGCAGCCTGCGCGATCTGGCTGGCGACGTGGCGGAAGCCGCATGAGCGTCGTCCGCCAATCGGTCTTCCGAAACGCGTACCGCGACTCCGTCGAGCTGATGCGGATCGCCGCCGAGATCGAGCGGCTGCCGGGCATCTCCCGCGCCGGGCTGGTGATGGCCACGCCCGCCAACCTGGCGATCCTCAGCGAGGCGGGCCTGGCCGAGGGCCTTGACTCCAGCGTGGGGCCGAATGACGTGGTGGTCGCCCTGGCAGCCGGAGAAGCTGCAAACGCAGATGCGGGGCTCGAGCGAGCCGCTGCGCTGATGCGGGCGGCAGAGGCTGAGGCGCCGGGCGAGGGTCAGCGCTTCATGCCCACCACCCTGAGCGAATCGGTCGCCGATCTGCCTGATGCCAACCTGGCCCTCATATCGACGCCGGGGCCGTATGCCACCGCCGAAGCATTGAAGGCGCTCAAGCGGGGGATGCACGTCTTCCTGTTCAGCGACAACGTGTCGATCGAGGACGAGGTCGAGCTGAAGGATCTCGGCCGGCGCAAGGGGCTGCTGGTGATGGGTCCTGACTGCGGCACAGCCATCATCGACGGGGTGCCACTGGGCTTCGCCAATTCGGTGCGGCGCGGTAACGTGGGGCTGGTGGGGGCCAGCGGAACCGGACTCCAGCAGGTCACCTGTCTGCTCGATGCCTTTGGGGCGGGAGTCTCGCAGGCGATCGGGGTCGGCGGTCGGGATCTCCACGAAGAGGTCGGCGGGCCAATGATGCTCGCGGGGCTCGAGCGTCTCTGTGCCGACCCGGGGACGGCCGCGATCGTGCTCATCTCCAAGCCGCCGGCGCCTGCTGTTGCTGCGCGGGTACTGCGCGCGGCGGCGGCCGCGACGAAGCCGGTGGTTGTGAACTTCCTCGGTGGGGTCGCCGAGGAAATCCGCGCGGCGGGCGCTCACCCGGCCGTGACGTTCGAGGAGGCGGCGCGGGTCGCCGCCCGATTGGTGAGCGGCTCCGAGCCACCCGACCTGTCCGACGGCGATGTGGAGGCGCGCGCCCGTGCAGCGGCAGCGGAACTTGGTCCGGGACAGACTCGCATCGCGGGCCTGTACAGCGGGGGCTCGCTGGCCAGCGAAGCCAAGGTGGTCCTGGCCGCGCTGCCGGGGTTTGCCTCCGGCGAGCACCACATCATCGACCTTGGCGACGACGAGTACACCGTTGGGCGACCCCACCCGATGATCGATCCCCGACTGCGCAGCGAGAAGATCGAGGAGGCGGGACGCGACACCCAGATCGGGGTGCTGCTGATCGACATCGTGCTCGGCTATGCGTCGCACGCGGATCCGGCTGGAGCACTGGCCCCCGCCATCGAGGCGGCGCGGAGCTTCGCCGAGCTTGATGGGCGCGGGCTGGCAGTGGTCGCATCGTTGTGCGGCACGCGGGGCGACCCCCAGGGGCTTGATCGGCAGCGGGCCGCCCTCATCGATGCCGGGGCGCTGGTCGCCGCCAGCAATGCGCGAGCTGCTCGCCTGGCCGGCCTGATCGTCGCCGAAGTCTCGCGACACGAGGTCACGCAGCAATGACCCGCGGCAACGGTTCGGGCCTGCTGAGCGGCGGCGTCCGGGCGATCAACATCGGCCTCGCCGGCTTCGTCGACCCGCTACTGGAAGCGGGTGCCGAGGCACTCAACCTCGACTGGCGCCCGCCGGCCCACGCCGATCGGGAGCTGGGACTGCTGGTGGCCCGGTTGGAGGACGACCCCGATGACGCCATCGGATCGACGGTGGCCGGCGCCAATCGCAGGGCGCTCGACAGCCTACTGGGCGCCAACCCGCGCCTGGTCGATGTCCGGCCTGCCAGCCAGGCGATTCCCGCGCTGGAAGGGCGCGTGCTGCTGCACAGCGGCCCGCCGATCACCTACCAGCGAATGTGCGGTCCGATGCGTGGGGCGATCACCGGCGCCATCCTGTTCGAGGGCTGGGCGACGAGCGCCGAAGACGCGGAACGCATGGCCACCGGCGGCGAGGTTGCATTCGACGCCTGCCACCATCACGGCGCGGTGGGTCCGATGGCGGGGGTCGTCTCGCCGTCGATGCCGGTGGTCGTGGTCGAGAACGGCAGCGGCGGCAATCGGGCCTTCGCCACGCTGAACGAGGGGCTGGGAAAGGTGCTCCGCTTTGGGGCCTACGACGAGTCGGTCCTGGCTCGCCTGCGCTGGTTCCGGGACGAGCTCGGGCCGGCGCTGAGCCGCGCGCTGTCGCTGCTCGGCCCGCTCGATCTGAAGAGCATCACCGCCCAGGCGCTGCAGATGGGGGACGAGGGGCACAACCGCAATGTGGCTGCGACCTCGCTCCTCACAAGGATCCTGGCACCCAGCCTGGTGCGCAGCGGGACGACCGATCAGGCGGCGGCGGTGCTCGACTTCCTCCGCGGCAACGACCATTTCTTCCTGAATCTGTCGATGGCCGCCAGCAAGGCGTCGCTCGACGCGGCTGCCGGCATCGACGGCTCGACCCTGGTCACCGCCATGTCCCGCAACGGGGTCGAGTTCGGGCTCCGCCTGTCGGGGACCGGCGACACCTGGTTCACCTCCCCGGTGGGGGTGCCCGATGGGCTCTATTTCCCCGGCTACGGCCCCGATGACGCCAACCCGGACCTTGGCGACAGCGCGATCACCGAGACGGCGGGGATCGGCGGCTTCGCGATGGCCGCCGCACCGGCGATCGTCCGGTTCGTGGGCGGAACGGCCGCCGACGCCCTGAATTTCACTCGCGAGATGTACCGCATCACCATGGAGCGCAACCCGGCCTTCGCCCTGCCGCCGCTCGGGTTCGCCGGCACCCCAACCGGGATCGATGCGCGGCGCGTGGTGGAGAGCGGCGTGCAACCGGTGATCAACACCGGCATCGCCCACAAGCTGCCCGGAGTCGGGCAGATCGGGGCCGGCATCGCCCGCGCTCCGCTGAGCTGCTTCGACGATGCTCTGCGCGGCCTCGCGGTGCGGCTGCAGCTGCCGGGAGCCGCATGATGGAGCGGTCGGCGGTGATCGCCATCGGTGGCAACGCCCTCATCCTCGACGGCCAGCGCGGCACCATTGCCGAGCAGTTCGACAACGCCACCCAGACGGCACGCCACATCGCCGCCCTGGTGGTCGACGGCTGGCGCGTGGTCGTGACCCATGGCAACGGCCCGCAGGTCGGCTTCATCCTGTTGCGCTCCGAGATGGTCGGCGACTCCGCCTCGATACCGCGCCTGTCGCTCGACATGTCGGTCGCCGATTCGCAGGGTGGGATCGGGCATATCCTGGGCAACGCCCTGCTGAACGAGCTGGGCGCCCGCGGCCTGAAGGATCGTGTCGCCTGCCTGTTGACCCACGTCGTGGTCGACCCCAATGATGCGGCCTTCGCGGAGCCGACCAAGCCGATCGGTCCCTCCTATTCGGCCGAGGAGGCCGCCACCAAGCGCGAGCGGCACGGCTGGGCGATGGTCGAGGACTCGGGGCGGGGCTACCGGCGGATCGTGCCGTCGCCCCATCCGCTGCGAATCGTCGAACAGGAGCAGATCGCGGCGCTGGTCAGTGCCGGCTTCGTGGTGATCGCCGCCGGTGGGGGCGGCATCCCGGTGGTCGAGGAGCCGCCGGCAGGCTACCGCGGGGTCGAGGCCGTGATCGACAAGGACCTCGCCTCCGCCCTGCTGGCGGCCAGCCTGCGTATCCCGCTGCTGGTGCTGTCGACCGGCGTGGAGCAGGTCGCCATTCATTTCCGGCAGCCGAACCAGCGTTTCCTGGATCGACTGTCCGTCTCCGAGGCACGCGGCTACCTGGCCGACGGCGAGTTCCCCAAGGGGAGCATGGGCCCGAAGGTCGAGGCGGCCATCACGTTCCTGGAGCGCGGCGGCAGCGAGGTTCTGATCACCTCGCCGGCCAGCCTGGAACGAGCGTTTGCTGGTGAATCCGGGACCCGCATCGTGGCGGACCCGGCCCGCGTATCGGTCACATAAAGGAGGTAGTCCCGCCAGATGCTGAGTATGAGAGCAGAGCCCTACGAATTCGAGTTCGATCCCAAGAAGACCGCGCTGCTGATGATCGACTTCCAGCGCGATTTCGTGTACCCCGGCGGCTTTGGCGAGTCGCTCGGCAACGACACATCCTTCCTGCTGGCGGCCCTCCCCGCTGCGGAGCGCGTCCTGATGGCCTGCCGTGAGGCGGGGATCTTCGTGATTCACACGCGCGAGGGGCACCGCGGCGACCTGTCGGACCTTTCGCGCGCCAAGTACGAGCGCGGCAAGCCGTCCCTGCACATTGGCGACGAGGGACCGATGGGTCGGCTGCTGGTGCGCGGCTCGCATGGGCACGACATCGTCACCGAGCTGTACCCGATCGAGGGCGAGCCGGTCGTTGACAAGCCGGGCAAGGGCGCGTTCTACGCGACCGACCTCGACACGATCCTGAAGATGAAGGGGATCGAACGGATCATCGCGTGCGGGGTCACCACCGAGGTCTGCGTCCAGACCACGGTCCGCGAGGCAAACGACCGGGGCTACGACGTCTGCGTCCTGTCAGACGCGGTCGCGTCCTACTTCCCCGAGTTCCAGCGCGTCGCCCTGGAGATGATCAAGGCCCAGGGCGGCATCTTCGGCTGGGTCAGCGACTCGGCTGCCTTCCTCGAGGCCCTCGGCAAGCCGGCGTTGACCGGCACCACGGCCTGACGGAGAAGCCGATGGCACGCCCGTCGATCAGCCAGCCGCCCTGACCGAGAGGCC
>JANMPX010000288.1:0-2538 GCA_031370085.1 Chloroflexota bacterium
TAGTGCCCGCCCAGCAATCCGCGCACGATCTCGCGGATGATCAGACCAATCGCATAGGTACCGAGCATGGCGATGATCGGCACGGCGTAAAAGCGTTTGATGATCGTGCGTTCGAGCACCAGCCCGACCAGGCCCACCACGATCGGTGCTGCGATGACCCCGGGCCAGGTGCCGAGGCCATACTCGTCGCTGAGATAGACAGTGTAGGCGCCCAGCAGGACCAGTTCGCCATGCGCGAAATTGAAGATGCCCATCATGCTCGCAATCACGCCGAGCCCAAGCACGATCAGCACCATGACGGAGGTGAAAGCGAGGATATCGAACGCAAATTTTATCGCGAAATCCATTCACTCTCCTGGGCCGCCCAATCGGATGGGCGGGAGCCATCAGGTCGGCGTCAGTCGATGTTCAATCAGCCGTGAACGCCAGCATCGTTTGGACGAAATGTGGACTACGCTTTTTTTAATTTCGTCCCCGCATAACCCGACCTAGTCCTCTATGTATCGTATCGTTAGATGCGTGCAAATGGAAGTAGTGATCGCGACGTCGTGGGGCGACCCGCTCCGGCCCCTTCCATCGCGACCCGGATCCACGGCAAGGCGGGCTTCCAAACCCTTCGGCGACTTCCACTTAGCCGAGGCGGTTCTCAGGAAAGGCGTGAACGCTCCGTGACGGGATGGGGAAGACACTGTCGGCTGAGATTCGATGTTCGATTTACCGAGGCCGCGTGCACACTGTCGCAAAAAAGCACCTCTGCATTTGCGACGTGTAGCCGCTTGGGTCGATGCTCGCCCATCACGACAAACGTGACGTCTGATCGTCCCGCGATATGGCTCAGGCCGTGAGCACGGGAGGACGCCGGTGCTTAGTCGCGCACTCGTAATCGTAGGCCAGGGACAGCAACACTGCCTCGCTCCACATCGATCCCACGAAGATCAGTCCGAACGGTGCGCCAGAGGTGTGGTAGCCGGCGGGCACGGTCACACCCGGCAGACCGGCGATGTTGATCTCGCAGACAGTCGTCTCGTGGATCGGTTCCGGGCCATGCAGCGGCGGCAGCGCGTCGCGCATCTGCGGGAAGACCAGCGCGTCTAGGCGCTCCCGCTCCATCACCGCGCCGAAGACCTCGAGATAAGCCTCTTTGGCAGCGATGAAGTCCGACATGGCTGGCGGTCGGGTGGGGTCGGCGAGGCAGGCAACGAATTGCGGCAACTGGGTCACGAATCTGAGGACCCCCGTCGGGCCGAAGGCGTCCTCGCTCGCCGTGGCGGCCGCAAAGGCGGCGAAGCTGCGCAGCGCCGCCTCCGGTCCCATCCGCTCGAGGTATTTCTGCATGTCGTAAGGCGCGGATTCTAAGCCGCGTGCGTCGAAATAGCCGAGGCCTAGCACCGGGCGTCCGATCTCCGCGAAGCCGGAGCCGAGGAACGGGTCCTCCACCAGCACCGCGCCACGAGCTTTCAACTCGGCCATCGACCGTCGGTACAGAGCGGTGACGTCATCCGAGAGTGGCTGGTCGCGCCAGCCCGGCCCGTAGAGCCCGATTCGCTTGCCACGCAGCGCGTTCGGGTCGAGCCCCGCCGCGTAGCCGTGCTTTGGCTTGTGACCAACGCCCGCGATCGTCTTTGGGTCTTCCGCGGTGAAGCCGGCCAGCACGTCGAGCGTCAGTGCCGCGTCGCGCACGCAGCGGGCAATCGGTCCCACCACGTCGCGCTGGCTGGCGAGAGGCATGACCCCCACGTTCGGCACCAACGCGAAGCTTGGCTTAATTCCTACGAGGGCCTGCGCGGAGGCCGGGTTCTGGATCGAACCGCCCGTCTCCTCGGCTAGGCCCAAAACCGCGAGGCTGGCCGCGACCGCGGTCGCCGTGCCAGCGCTGCTGCCGCCGGGCAGGAACTCTCGGCCGGCGGCATTATAGGTCGGGCCAGCCCAACTATCGTTGGCGTGGCTGCCGGTGGCGCTGAGCACGGGGACATTGGTCTTGCCAAGGATAACCGCGCCGGCCGCCCGCATACGTGCCACAACGGGGGAGTCGGTACCGGGCATCAGGTCCACCCCGCCAGTGCGGCTGCACAGCAGAGCCCATCCACCCGTGCTGGGGAAGCCGGCCATGTCCATCGTGTCCTTCACCACCACCGGCACGCCGGCCAGTGGGCCGAGCGCCTCGCCCGCGGCGCGGCGGCGGTCGATCTCCCGCGCGTCGGACAGCGCGTCCCTATTCAGGAAGATGATGGCGTTGTAGCGAGGGTTGTACGCCGCGATGCGGTCGAGGAAGGCCTGCGTCAGCGTCTCCGACGTGAACTCCCCCCTGACGAAACCGGCCTGCACCTGCTCGAGGGTTAGTTCGACGGGATCTATCGCCGAAGGGCGTCTGATCGGTGCACTCTCACTCATCCTGGAACTCCGATCGTCAGAAGGTTTGCCGGATCCGGCGAGGGGACTGGCCTCGTTGCACCGGATATTGGACTGGTTGCAATTTGCATCAAAAGCAATGCACGGGGGTAAGTGCATTCGCAAGCCCCGATATGGATGGTTTTTACA
>JANMPX010000296.1:0-4010 GCA_031370085.1 Chloroflexota bacterium
CTTCTACGGTCAGTCCTACTTCGTCGATCCGCGCGGCCAGTTCGTGGGCGCGGTCGGGGACGCGCACAAGGAGGAGCTGCTGGTCCGCGACCTCGACATGGACGTGATCACCGAGGTGCGCCAGCTGTGGCAGTTCTACCGCGATCGGCGCCCGGATGCCTACGCCGACCTCGTGCGGCCATAGTTGTCCCCCGAGCACACAATCGCTGGTTATGCATGGGCGCCGATAGGCCCCCAGGCGCGCCATGGCACAAGCACTTGTTGTGCAGAGATACCCGCGGAGGCCTTCCGGCGCTGATGCACACGCACCGCTTGTACGCCGCGGGAACCGCTGACGGCTGAGGAACGAGATGGATTTCGGGTTCACGCTCAAGCCTGAGAACGAGATCGGGCGCACCCTCGACCTGACGCGTCGAGCGGAAGCGAACGGGTTCAGCCACGGCTGGCTCTTCGACAGCCATGTCCTGTGGCGCGAGCCGTACGTGCTGCTGACCCTGATGGCCCAGGCGACTGAGTGGATGCGCCTCGGAACCTGCGTGACGAATCCGGCAACCCGCGAACCGTCGGTCACGGCATCGGCGCTGGCGGTGCTCGACGAGCTGAGCGGCGGACGAATGGACCTGGGGATCGGCCGCGGCGACAGCGCGCGCAGGGTCCTCGGCAAGCCGCCGACCACCATGAAGACGCTGGAGGAGGCGATCGCCGTCATCCGCGACCTGGTCGAGGGTCGCGCCGTGACCTTCGAGGGGACCGAGCTGGTCTTTCCATGGACCGGCAAATGGAAGCTCCCGGTCTGGGTGGCGGGCTATGGACCGATGGCGCTGGCCATGACCGGACGCGTGGCGGATGGTCTCATCCTGCAGCTGGCCGATCCGGACCTGATCCGCTGGTTCGTGTCACAGCTGCGGGAGGCGGAGGCGGCCGCCGGCCGGCCGGCGGGGAGCGTCAAGGTTCAGTCCGCGGCGCCGGCGCATGTCGGGCCGCGCGAGCTGGGGCGCGACCGCACGCGATGGTTCCCGGCACTGGTCAGCAACCATGTGGTCGATCTCGTCAACAAGTATCCTCGCGAGCAGCTTCCCGAGGCGCTGACCGGCTATGTCACCGACCGCACCGGGTACGACTACCACCACCACGCGGAGGTCGGCTCGAGCAACGCGGCGTTTGTCGGGGACGAGGTGATCGATCGGTTCTGCGTGCTCGGCGATACGCAGGAGCATCTCGCCAAGCTGGGCGAGCTGGCGTCGGCCGGCGTCGACCAGTTCAATATCTACCTGATGAACGGCGATGAGGAAGAGCAGCTGGAGATCTACGGGCGCGAGATCGTGCCGGCGATGAGGACTGCCCGATGAGCCGCACCCGGCAGCCTGACCTTGCGCGGCTTGAGGCGGCAGCGGAGCAGCGCTGGCTGGCCGGCTGGTTGGCCGGACCGACCCGCACCCGCTACCACGAGCTGCCGGTTCAGCCGGGAGATCGCGCTCCGGATCTCGAGCTGGGCGACACTTCCGGGGCAATGCGGCGCCTCTCGGAATTCTGGGCGCAGGGTCCGGCATTGATGATCTTCATGCGCCACTTCGGTTGCTCGTGCCTGATGGAGCGCTGGGAGGGGCTCAAGGGTGAGCTCGCCGACTATGCCGATGCGGGGGCCGGCGTGGTCGCCGTGTGTCAGGCCGAGCCGGAGCGCGCTCATGCGGTCGCCACCCGGCGCGGCTATCAGTTCCCCCTGCTCTGCGATCCCGAGCTGCGCGCCTACCAGGCCTTCGGCCTGCTCGAGGGCCAGCCGGCCCAGGTGCTGCGTGACTTTGCGTGGCGGCCCGGCGATGAGAAGACGGCGCGGACGCTGTTCATCGATCCGCGGCGTGGGACGGAGCGGGCGGTGGTCGACTCGCCCTGGCAGCTGCCCGGCGAGTTCGTGATTCGTGCCGACGGACGCATCGCCCTGGCGCATCGCTACCAGTACTGCGAGGACTTCCCACCCAAGACGGTCCTGCTCGGCGCGATCGCGGCGGCGAGCTGAACATGGCCATCAGGCAGGCGCGGCGCATCGATCGCATCGGCGAGGCCATCGCCCCGTTCATGGCGTTCTTCGAGGGGCCCTTCGCCAAGTTGAACGCCAACCCCGAGATCGCCAACTTCGCCGTCGGCAATCCACAGGAGTTCCCGCTGCCGGAGTACGTCGCTTCGCTCGGCCAGCACCTCCAGCCGCGCCGGCGCGACTGGTTCGCGTACAAGGACAGCGAGCCAAAATCGCGCGTCGCCGTGGCCCGGACGCTGAGCCGCCGCACCGGCATGCACTGGGATCCGGCCGACGTGGCCATGACCAACGGAGGCTTCGCCGCGCTGGCGGTCGCCATGCGCACCCTGGTCGAGCCCGGAGACGAGGTGATCTTCCTCTCGCCGCCGTGGTTCTTCTACGAGTTCATGATCCTGGCCGCCGATGGCGTGCCGGTGCGCCTCCGCCTGGCGCCGCCGGCGTTCGAGCCCGACATGAGCGAGATCGCTGCCGCCATCACCCCGCGCACGCGCGCCATCCTGTTCAACTCGCCGCACAACCCAAGCGGCCGGGTGTACCCGCTCGAAACCCTGCAGGCGCTGTCGCAGACCCTGATCGATGCCTCGGCGCGCATCGGTCACCCGATCTACCTGGTCTCCGATGAGCCGTACAACCGGATCATCTTCGACGACCGGACCTTCCACAGCCCGGCCGAGGTCTACCCGCACACGGTGGTTGCATACTCGTATGGCAAGACGCTGCTGGCGCCCGGCCAGCGCATCGGCTACCTGGCCGTTCCGCCGAACATGCCGGACCGGGAGGCCTTCCGGCGTTCGGTCTTCGTTGCGCAGCTGGCCACCGGCTACGCATTCCCAAACGCACTCCTGCAGCACGCCATCGAGGACCTCGAGGGGATGAGCATCGATGTCGCGGCCATGCAGCGCCGACGGGACCGGGTGGTGGGCGCCCTGCGCGAGATCGGCTACCAGACGACGATGCCGGAGGGCACCTTCTACATCATGGCCCGCGCACCGATCGACGACGACGTGGCCTTCACCGACCTGCTGGCCAGGCATCGCGTGCTGGTCCTGCCGGGCACGGTGGTGGAGGTGCCGGGATGGTTCCGTATCAGCCTGACCGCGTCGGACGAGATGGTGGAGCGAGGAATCCCAGGCTTCGCGGCGGCGTATGCAGAGGCGACAACAGGCTAGGCCAGTCCGGCTGCCGTGGCCGCCGGGCGGCTACTACGGCCAAGATGGACGCTGGGAGCCCCTCTGCCTGGCCGATTCGCCACGAGGCGGCTGGGAAGGCCACGGATCGGCCTGAAGTTGGCCGTTATAGCCGTGCCACGGATATGCACAACCGCCGCGCTCACTGAGCCCCCCTGTTGCGACTGGATCTCAGTAGTGATACCGTCGGCAGGCCATGGTTGCACTGCACACAATCGTCGCCACGCTCCAGCAGCGCGGGTACCGGATCACCGCCCCGCGGCGTGACGTTGCTGCGCTGATCGCGAGCCAATCGGGTCACTTCACGGCCGACGATCTGCTCGGCGCATCCCGGAATCAACGTCTGGGCCTGGGTCGAGCGACCATCTTTCGATCGCTGGAGCTGCTGAGCAGCCTGGGCCTAGTGGAGCGGGTCGACCTGCCATCCGGCGAGCACGCCTATGTGAGCTGTGAGCCAGAGCATCATCATCACCTCGTCTGCTCGAGCTGCGGGCGGGCGGTCGGCGTCGAGGAGGGCAGGCTGGACGCCGCCCTGCAGGAGCTGGGTCGCCGTACCGGCTACCAGATCGACTCGCATCGGCTGGAGCTGTTCGGGACCTGTCCGGACTGCCTGCGCTCGGCCGCCGGAGGTGGAGGGTGAGGGCGACGCTCCGCTGGGTCACTGCGACCGCGCTCATCCTCGCGCTCTCCGGATGCGGAACCCCCGGCCCCAGCTCGCAGGGCGATCGCCTGCCGGTGGTGGCCTCGACATCGGTCCTGGCCGACCTGGTGCGCAACGTCGGTGGCAACCT
>JANMPX010000305.1:0-5749 GCA_031370085.1 Chloroflexota bacterium
CGGCGGCCGCCGGCTTCGGCATCTTCGCCTGGCTGCACCTGGGCTTCGTGATGGCCTTCGGCACGTACCTGCCGTACAGCAAGCACCTGCACATCCTGACCAGCGAGCCGAACGTCTATTTCCGCAATCTCGAGCCCAAGGGCGCCCTGCGCAAGATGGATCTCGAGGCCGAGCCGCCGCCAGGGGAGGAGCTGGTCTTCGGGGCGAAGGCACTCAAGGACCTGACCTGGCGCCACCTGCTCGATGGCCTGTCGTGCACCGAATGCGGTCGCTGCATGGAGTTCTGTCCGGCCAGCATGACCGGCAAGACGCTGTCTCCAAAGCATTTCATGGAAGGGCTGCGTGACCAGATCATGGCCTCGGAGACGGCCATGGCCCTGGCTGCTGGCGCTCAGCGTGCCGCGAAGGGAGGCGCCAACGGCGGTGCCGAGGCATCCGAGGTGGCGCTCACGGCTGCTCGCCAGCGTGCGCTCGATGCACTCTCGCTGCCCCTGGTCGACAACGCCATTCCCGAGGAGGCGGTCTGGCAATGCACCACCTGCGGCTGGTGCGTGGAGGGCTGCCCCGTTCTGATCGAGCACGTCGACAGCATCGTCGAGATCCGACGCAACCTCGTGCTCGAGGAGAGCCGCTTCCCGAAGGAGCTCAACGTGGCCTTCCGCAACATGGAGACCGCGGGCAACCCCTGGGGCCAGCCGCGCAGCGCGCGCCTCGACTGGGCCAAGGGGATGGACGTGCCGGTGCTCGGCGACGGGGTGGCCCACCGCGGCGTCCTGTACTGGGTCGGCTGTGCGGGTGCCTTCGACGACCGCAACCGCAAGGTGGTGCGTGCCATGGCCGCGCTGCTCAAGCAGGCCAGCGTGCCGTTCGCCGTTCTCGGATCGCGCGAGACGTGCAGCGGCGACCCGGCGCGGCGGGCCGGCAACGAGTACCTCTTCCAGATGCTGGCCGAAGAGAATGTGGCCACCCTCACCGCGGCCCATGACGAGCACAGCGTGCGGACGATCGTGGCCAGCTGTCCGCATTGCTTCAACACGATCCGCAACGAGTACCCCCAGTTCGGGCTGACCGGCGTCGAGGTGATCCACCACACGCAGCTGCTCGACCGCCTGGTGGCCGATGGCCGGCTGGTGCCCGAGAAGCACAACGAGGCCGTCGTGGCGTACCACGATGCGTGCTACCTGGGCCGCTACAACGAGGTCTATGACGAGGGCCGGCGGGTCGTCGAATCGGTCCCCGGACAGACCGTGGTCGAGATGGAGCAGCACCACACCAAGGGGATGTGCTGCGGAGCCGGCGGCGCGCGGATGTGGATGGAGGAGCGCGAGGGACAGCGGATCAACCATCGCCGCACCGAGCAGGCGCTGGCCACCTCGCCGGGTGCGATCGCGACCGCCTGTCCCTTCTGCCTGGTCATGCTGCGCGATGGGGTGACCGACCTCGATCGGACCGACGTGGCGGTCCGGGATGTCGCCGAGCTGCTGGCCGACGCAACCGGTGCATGGATCGAGCGGGACAGCGCTTTGGAGCCGCGTGAATCGCGCGGATTCCGCAGGATTTGGCCATAGCCGCTGCGGAAACTTGACCGTAACGGCCCATGGCCGCTACCATTCGGGCAAATGGCTATCCGAACGCTTCCTGCCCGTCCTCCGCGTCCCGTGCTCGATTCGCTGGACAAGTCAATCATCAAGGCGCTCCAGGAGGACGGTCGCCGGCCGTATGCTCGCATCGGCCGGGAGCTGGCGGTACCGGAGGCGACGGTCCGGCAGCGTGCCGAGCGGCTCATCGGGCGCGGCGTGGTCCAGGTGGTGGGGGTCACCGATCCGCTGGCCATGGGCTTTGGGCAGCCGGCCTTCATCGGCCTGCGTGTCGATCCTGATCGGCTTGAAGAGGTGGCCGCGGCGGTCGCCGCATTGGATGAGGTCACCTACGTGGTCATCACCGCTGGGCGCTTTGACGTCATCTGCGAAGTGGTCTGCGAGGACAACGAACACCTGCTGCGGGTGCTGGCCGAGCGGCTGGCGGGGATCGAGGGGATCCGATCAACGGAGACGATGGTCGAATTGCGATTCGTGAAGGAGAGTCACCGATGGGGGACCAGGTAGCGCAACAGCAGATCAACCGGCAAACGATCAAGGCGATCACCGAGCGCGAGGAGGCCGCCTACCGCGCGCGGACTCCGCGCAGCGCGGAGATGGATACGCGTGCTCGCCGCTCGTTGCCGCTCGGCGTGGCCAGCTCCTTCCAGACCTACGACCCGTATCCACTCTTCATTGCCGAGGGCCGCGGCTCGCGCATGTGGGATATCGACGGCAACGAATACCTGGACTTCAATATGGCGCTCGGCGTGCTCGCGGCGGGGCATTCCCATCCGGCCTTCGTCGAAGCGCTGCAGCGTCGCGTCGCGATCGGCACCGCCTTCACCTACCCGATCGAAGAGCAGGTGCTGGTCGCCGAGGAGCTCAAGCGTCGCTTCAAGGCCGACCTGATCCGCTTCAGCAACTCCGGCACCGAGGCGACCATGGACGCGATCAGGGTCGCCCGTGGCTTCACGGGACGGGAGAAGATCCTCAAGTTCGAGGGCGGCTACCACGGCCACCATGACGACGTGTTGATGAGCATCCAGCCCCCGCGCGAGCGGATGGGCGACGTCACGGCGCCGAACACGGTGCCGACCAGCGCCGGAATCCCGCGGAGCCGGGTCGCCGAGACGGTGATTGCGCCGTTCAACGAGCCGGAGATCGTGGAGCAGATCCTGAACCGACACCGCGGCGAGCTGGCGGCGATCATCGTCGAACCGGTCCAGTTCAATATCGGGGTCGTTCCGCCAAAACCCGGCTTCCTGGAGCGGCTGCGCGAGCTCGCCACCGAGCACGGGGCGGTGCTGATCTTCGACGAGGTGAAGACCGGCGTGGTGATCGCCTACGGCGGTGCCACCGAGTATTTTGGCATTCAGCCCGATCTCTTCTGCCTGGCCAAGAGCATCGGCGGCGGCACGCCCATCGGTGCCTTCGGCGGTCGGGAAGAGGTGATGCGCGTGATCGAGGGTGGCGCCAAGGTGCCGCTGCTCGGGGCGGGCGTCGGCCATTCGTCGTTCGGCGGAACCGCGCGCGTTGCCCACATGGGCACCATGAATGGCTCGCCATTGGTCATGGCGGCCGCGCTGGCGGTCCTGACCAAGGTGCTGACCCCCGATGTCTATCCGCGGCTGCAGGCGATGGGGGATCGGCTCACCTCGGGAAGCCAGTCGATCGTCGACGAGTTCGGCCTGCCGGGGTATGCGGTCAATGTCGGACCCAAGGGGATCGTCATGTTCACCCCGCAGCGCGTGACCAACTATCGCGACTTCATGGGCCTTGACGACGAGCTGTGGGCCTCCTCGTTCTACTTCCTGGCCAACCGCGGCATCCTCATTCCGCCGGCTTCCGATGACCAGTGGACGCTCTCGGTGCAGCACAGCGATGAAGAGCTGGACCGCTACCTGGCGGTCTTCCGCGAGTGGGCCGTCGAGGTGACCGCCTAGGAGGGCTGTATCCGGTCGCGTACCATGTGATACGCATGCTGGAACGTTGGGCCCGCCCCTTCTCGCGCCTGTCGAATGCGACCGCCCGGCTGATGGACGCCCTGTATCGGCGGCTGGGGCGCCCGGGCAAGCTGGTGCAGGATTTCGTCAACGGATCGTGGCTCGGCCACGCGCTGCACCCGGTGCTGGTCAACGTCGTAGTCGGCGGCTCCACCGTCGCCGTGCTGTTTCAGATCCTCCAATGGCTTGGCGTGGCCGATCTCCGGGTTGCCCTGCTCTGGGTCCTTGGGCTCACCTGGCTGAGCGGCATCGCAGCCATCGGCAGCGGAGTGACCGACTTCAAGGACACCGTCCCAGGAGACGAGCGCAACCTGGCAGGTTTGCACGGCCTGATCAATTTCGTCGCCACGCTGCTGCTCGTGGGCTCGTTCGTCAGCCTGGCCGCGGGAACGGGCCCGCTCTCCGGAGTCCTGCTTCTGTTTGGGTACGCGATGCTGAGCATAGGTGCCTACATCGGCGGCCACGTCGTCTTCAAATACGGCTACATGGTCAACCGCAACGCCTTTGCCAGCGGGAAGCGGGCGACGGAGTTCACGGCGGTGCTTCCCGTCGCGGATCTGCCCGAAGACAGGCCGGTCAAGGCCATGCTAGGCCTGACCGCGCTGGTGGTGGTCCGCCGCGGAGACCTGGTCTACGCGCTCAAGGACACCTGCTCGCACGCGGGAGGCCTGCTCTCGGGAGGGACCCTGGCGGGCGACACCATCGTCTGCCCCTTGCACGCATCTGCCTTTCGGCTGACCGATGGAGCGGTGCGCCATGGGCCCGCCTCGACGCGCCAGGTCGCATACCTGGCGCGAATCAACGCCGACCAGGTGGAGGTCCAGGGCCCGCTGCCCTGATCCGTCCGCTTCCCGGTGGGCCGGATGACCGCGCCGATTCGCTATCCTTGGCCTCGCGGCGAGCCGCCCGCTTTCCCGATCGCGAAAGGATCCCGCGTGACCTACCGGCTGACCGCTGAGCACGACGAGCTGCGTGCGGTAGTACGTGAGCTGGCCGACGAGCGGATCGCGCCACGAGCTGCGGAGATCGACCAGACGGCCGAGTTTCCCTGGGACCTCAAGGAGCTCCTCGCCAAGCAGGATCTGCTGGGGATCTCCTTCGAAACCCGATTCGGCGGCACCGAGCTCGACAACATCGGGCAGGCGATCGTGGTCGAAGAGATCGCGCGCGCCGATGCAACTACCAGCCTCATCCCGATCGTCCAGAAGCTTGCCTCGCTGCCGATCAGCCTGGCCGGCAGCGAGGAGCAGAAGGCCCGCTACTTCCCGAGGCTGGCAAGCGGCGAGTGGCTGGCGGCCTTCGGCCTCACCGAGGCGGGTGCGGGCAGTGACGTGGCCGCACTGCGGATGCGTGCTCGGCGAGACGGCGATCAATACCGCCTGTCGGGCAGCAAGCGCTTCATCACCCACGGATCGATCGCAAACCTTGTCACGGTCTTTGCCCTGACCGATCCCGAGGCGGGCGGACGCAAGGGAATGAGCGCCTTCATCGTGGAAACCGACACGCCGGGCTTCTCTGCCCCGCGGCTCGAGCACAAGATGGGGATCCGCGGCTCGCCCACCGCGGAGCTCAATTTCGACGAAGTGGCGGTCCCCGTCGCCAATCGCCTGGGCGACGAGGGCGACGGGTTCCGCATTGCGCTCGATACGCTCGATCGCTCGCGCCTCTCGATCGCGGCCCAGGCGGTGGGGATCGCCCGGGGAGCCCTTGACTTCGCGGTCGTCTATGCCGCGCAGCGTGAGCAGTTCGGTGAGCGGGTGGCCGACATGGAGGGGGTGCAGTTCCTGCTGGCCGACATGGCCAGCCAGACCGAGGCAGCGCGCCAGCTGACCTACGCCGCCGCAGCAGCCGTTGACGCAGAGGCCGCCGACCTGTCGTACTGGACCAGTTGCGCCAAGCTCATCGCCGGTGACGTCGCGATGCGCGTGACCACCGATGCGGTGCAGGTCCTCGGCGGCTACGGCTACATCAGCGAGTACCCTGTTGAACGCATGATGCGTGACGCCAAGATCACGCAGCTGTACGAAGGAACCCAGCAGATTCAGCGCCTGGTCGTTGCGCGTCAGCTCCTGCAACGAGCCGGCGTTGCCCATCGGGCCAAGCGCCAGTAAGGAGCGAGCACGACCGCGTGAAGATCATTGTCTGCCTGAAACAGGTGCCGGCCAC
>JANMPX010000307.1:0-2068 GCA_031370085.1 Chloroflexota bacterium
GATGGTCTCCGACGGCTCGCGCACGTACTCGAATCCCCCGTGGATCATGACCACCACGAGGTCTGCTTCAGCCTTGGCGGCGCGAACTGTATTGGCGAGCAGTTTCGCCTCGCAGCGCGCAGCGCCACCCTTGGTGGCCTCGGCGACAAAGCTGATCGGTTGCTCGCTGCCGGTGATGGTGGTGCATGCCACCACAGCGATCCGCTGGCCCCGGATCGTACGGATTGCAGGCCGCCAGGCCTCTTCAAGGGTCTTTCCTGCTCCGACGTAGTCAGTGGCCGTGTACCCCGCGGCGAGCAGGGCACGCTGGGTCGACGCAATCCCGGGGTCGAGCGCATCGTATTGGTGGTTGTTGCCGAGGCCGATGATGTCCACCCCCGCGGCGCGCAACGCTTTCGCCGCCTCCGGCGCGCTGCCGAAGACGAACTCCTTCGTCTGCTGGAACCGCATCGGGCGCAGGCCGCGCGAATCGAACCACGGGTCGTCGATGAGCGGTGACTCGAGATTGAGCACGGTCAGGTCGGCGTCGGCCAGCAGCGGCTGGATGCCATTCAGCAAGCGGCGGTGCTCCTCGACCGTGGCACCGCGACGCAGGAGGCCATCGGAAAGGTCGCCGTCCTCGTTGACGTCGTAGAAGCGGCGGCCGAACATCACGTCGCCCGCGAACAGAAGGCGAACCGTCGCCCCGTCATCCGACAGCAGGCGGATCAGCGTCTCATCACCGGCAAGCGCCGCCCTGGTCCTGGACAGAGACCCCGAGCCAGCGGCGGTGATCCAACCGCCGGACGATCGCGATTCGAGGGAGAAGGTCCCGTCGGCATGGCTGACGGCAGATCCACCGCCGCTGTACGTGATCGAGACGCCCGACAGTGGATCGCCCTGCATATCAACCACGCGACCGTTCAGAACGACGAGCGGCCGCGCGAGCCACCACCAGGTGCCGACCACCAGCAGCGCCACCGCCGCGGCGGCAATGAGCACGGTCCACCGCCGCCGGCTTGACATGGCCGCAGGATAGCCCGACCAGGCGTCAGACGCGACGAACCGAGCGGAAGGCAGACGCCCAGTAGCCGCTGCCGTCGATGATCGACTCACCACCGAGCGCGCTCATGGTCGGACCATTCGCCGTCTTTCGACTGCTGATGAAGCGCCGGTGTCCGGAGGAGTCGAGACCAAGATAGATGCCCGCGTGATCGATGGCGGAGCCGTCACTGGGGTCGGCATCGAAGAACAGGAGGTCGCCGACCTGCGGCACCTCGATGGGGACACCGTAATCAGCCTGGTAGCGAGCCCGGCGCGGCATGCCGCCCCCGCCGCGCGCCTGGACCAACGGCGTCCCGAGTCGGTAGCCATACACCATGCGGATGTAGCCGGAGCAGTCGAGACTGCCGAATTGGCTGGCCTCGGGCCGGTCGACGGTCGTGCCGTAGGTCCACGGAACGCCCAGGAAGTCATTGAAGTCCGAGCCCTCGGCCCGGGTCCCATCCGCCAGCGGGGGGCCATAGTCGGCATCCTTGGCGATGCGGAGGCCGTCGCGTTCGATGGCAGGTGCACCCGCGACATACTCGAAGGCGATGACCAACAGATCCGGAGACCGATCGGCCACCGCTTTGACCAGCCAATCTCGCTCCGACGACCCGAAGCTCCCATCAAAGGGCATCGGCATCAATCGCACCCAGCGGTCATTGGTGACCGATACGTCGAGGCCCGGCTCACGCCAGGTCCGGCTCGGCCCTACCAGCGAGACGGTCCGGGCTCCGTCAGTGAACTCGGCGACCAGGGCGCCCTTGGCGTCACGGACGACGGTCCGCGATGGAGCGGTTAACCGGGTGGCAGCCCAGGAATCAGGGCCAGGAGACATCACGATGGGCACGACCGCCGCTACGAGGGCGACCGCTGCGACGGCGATAAGCACGATCCACCCCCGCCGGCCTGCCATGGCCGCAGGATAGCCCTCTGAAGCGTCAGATGCGACGAACCGCCCGAAAGGCAGCTGCCCAGTAGCCGCCGCCATCGATGATCGAGGCCCCGCCAACATCGCCCATGGTCGGCCCGTTGGCCTTCTTTC
>JANMPX010000086.1:0-3428 GCA_031370085.1 Chloroflexota bacterium
TCCTGGTGCCGCGAGCGGGCGTAGGCGAGAGCCAGGTGCCCGTCGAAGTGATGCTGCCCGGCCGGTATCCACAGGCGCATGTTCCCGTTTCCCTCCGGCCTGGGGTAGCGCGCATCAAAGACCGATACCGGGGTCCGCATGTCGATTCCGCCGAAGGCGTCGACCAGGCGCACGAAGCCGTTGAGCGTCACCACCACCTGTCCGTCGATCTGGAGGCCGGTCATCTCCTGGATCGCCTCCTGGATGGCGCGGTACCCGCGCTCCTCGTCGCCCCCCGGGAAGAGCTCCGGGTGGGCGATGGCGTAGACGAAGAGCCCGTTCAGCAGGTCTGGGAAGCAGCGACAGGCGAAGCCGGAGGCGGGGCCGTCAGGGAGCGGCGTGTTGAACATGTTGCGCGGGATGCCGAAGAGGGCCGCTCGGCCGGTGCTGATCTCGATGCTGAGCAGCTCCATGCTGTCGGTGCGGAGGCTCCATCGTCCCGGGCCGGCATCGCCGCCGATCAGCAGCACGTTGAGCCGCCCATCGGCCGACCAGCGTGGTGGGGGCGTGGGCCCCGGGGTCGGCACCGGGGTCGGCGTCGCGCCGGGAGCCAGGCTCTGCGGTACCGGCGTCGGGGTGGGCGCGAAGGAGTGGAAGGCGGTCTCGAGGAAGTCGTACTGCTTATAGCCAACGTAGCCGACCACCGCGTGCATCCCCAGCGTGCCGGCCAAGATCACCACCAAGAGGCCGGCGGCAACCCAGCGCTCAGCACCTTTCGGTGGGGCCGGCCAACGGATCCGAGCCAGCCGGTAAGCATCCAGGATCGCCAGCAGCCGAAACAGCAGGATCCCCAGGTTCAAGGCCAGCAGTCCGAGGAGCACCTGCGGCTTGAAGATCAGGAGCTCGGTGCGCAGCCGCCCGTTGACCAGGACGACGAGCAGGCCGACCGCCACAAGGAGGATGATCGGGGCGGCAAACAGGGCGGCGCGCAGGCGCTTTCCGACCCAGCCCTGCCCGAGGCCGGGCCACAGGAACGACAGGAGAGCGGCCAGCGCGGCAGAGCGTCGCACGGCACCGATCATGCGGGATGCCACGGCGGGAGTCTACGACGGGGAACACAGGGGAGGCGAACCGATGATCTTGCGAACGCTCGATCAGGTAATCGGCACCGACCGCGACGTGGCCGGCGAGGGATGGCGCAGCCGCCGCCTCCTGCTGCGCGCCGATGGGATGGGCTATTCGCTGCACGACACCACGGTCGCGACCGGGGCGGTGATGGAGATGGAGTACAAGCATCATCTCGAAGCCTGCTATGTGATGGCCGGCGAGGCCGAGATCACCGATCTGGCCACCGGCGAGCGGCATGCCCTCCGGCCTGGGACGGTGTATGCCCTCGACCAGCACGACCGACACACGATGCGAGTCATCTCGCAGCTGCGGCTGGTGTGCGTATTCAACCCGGCCCTGGCCGGCGGGGAGACGCACGATGCCGATGGGAGCTTCCCGCCGCCGAGCGATTAGCCAACGGGCTTCCTCCTGATCCCCGCCATCCTCGCCGGAGCATTTGCTGCGGCTGCATGGGCAGCTAGTCGCCGCGAGCCGCCACCGCGGCCCTGACGCCCGTTATCGCTTCCGAGCCCGATGCGAACGCCCAGAGCACCTCTGACAATGGCGATCAGCCCTGAGCCACAGCACGTTCAGAACGGGTTGCCCAAGGCGCCACTGAGAGTCGCGACGCACAGGAACCAGACAACTGCGAGCAAGGGTATGCCAACGATCATCAGTACGAGCCAGGCGCCCGCGCCGCGAACGCCGGCCGACCTGCCAGCGATCACGATGCCGATGGGCCCAAGCAAAAGTTCAGACAGCGAGATCCAGCCGAACAGGTTCAAGAGCGAGTGCATCTGGTCGTAAGGCGCGATCCCGTTCTCCACCAGCAGGGCGAGGACCCAATACGAAATCGGCACGACGAGCGCGATGAACGCGCCGATCACTAGGCCACGCCGGGACTTGACCGTCATCGCGACCACCTCCTGAGCGCCCTGGACTTATCGCGAAACCGTGCAGCCCCCAACTCCCGGGCACCTTGTGGGAACTGCCTTGCATCATCGACGGTGAGGGCTGCGGTACCACTGCGGTCTAGGGCTTGCGGCCAGCGTTGAAGGCGGACACTGAAGTGGTCACGTCAGACATTGTCTCAGGCTCCCATCTCGGTGAGGATCGCCGGGCGCTCGGCGTAGAACAGGCTGGCCGGCGTCCGACCCTGGGTGCGGTAGCCGCGGTGCGGTCGCTCGAAGTTGTAGTGCCGCAGCCAGGCGGCCAGGTCGGCGTCGATGTCGGCCGCGCTGGTGTAGTAGCGATAGCGGAACGCGATCCGATAGTGCAGGTGCAGCACCGTGCCCTGGAAGCGCTCGACGAAGGCATTCAGATTGGGGCTGCGCGGCGGGATGCGGTGATGACGGACCCCCAGTCGGCGGCAGGTGTCGCTGAAGACGCGTCCGAACTCGGGGCCGTTGTCGGTGGTGACGGTGCGCAGCTGACGTCCCGCGTCGCGCACCGTCGGCACCACATCGTGCTCGAGGAAGGCGGCCATCGCCGCCGCGCTCTTCTCGCCGGCGCGCACCCGGCCCCAACCGTAGCTGCAGCCGCCGTCGACCGCGCTGTACTGCCACACCTTGCCGACGCCTTTGAGCTGACCGACGTAGAAGGTGTCGAAGAACAGCTCCTCGCCGGGAACGTCGGATCCGATGTGCACGGTCTGGGCCCGCTGCACGGCGCGCAGGTCACGCAACGTGCGCTCGGTCAGCGGACCGCCCTCAGCCGCGCTCAACGTCTCGGCGGCGGCCAGACGCGCCAGACGCCGTCCCAGGCCGGCACGGCGCAGCACGTTGCGCACCCCCGAGTGGCTGACCAGCCACGATCCGAAGCGCGGCCGCGCCAGGGCGTCGCTGATGGTGCGCTCGCCGTGGGTCGGGTGCTCGACGGCATAGGCCACGATGGCATCCACCAGCGGCGCCGCCAGGCGTCGCGTTGGGCGCTCGGCCGGTCGCGGCTTGGGCCGCAGCCCAGCCTCGCCGTAGGTGCGATAGCGGGCGCGCAGCTCGTAGAAGCGGCTGCGGCTGATGCCCGCCTCGCGACATAGCTGCAGCACCGTCGCCTCACGGCGTTGGGCCCGATCCATGAGCGTCTTTCGCAGGCGTGCCAAACTGTCACCCGGGGCCACCGGCCATCCTCCGCTGTCGAACTGGAACTCAACAGCAAGAGTGTGCACGGGGTCCCTTTCTTCATGCCCTCGATGTCCGCCTTCTATGCGGGCAGTAAGGTCTAGTGGCGGGTGCCCGAGCCCGGCTCCTTCTCGTCTCGCTCGAGCGGCGTCACGGCGTCGTCGTGCCACACCTCGTACGCCTCGCCCACCGCGGTCTCGAATTTGAGGCCCATCAGCACCACCC
>JANMPX010000104.1:0-10376 GCA_031370085.1 Chloroflexota bacterium
GTGGCAGCCGGGCTGCTCTATCCGCTCAACGGGTGGCTTCTCTCCCCTGCCCTGGCCGCTGGCGCCATGGCACTCTCCAGCGTCAGCGTGGTGACCAACTCGCTGCGTCTGCGACGCTTCCGACCCACGTGATCAAGAAAGGACGACGAGACCGATGGAGACGCTGAACCTGGCCCCGATGGCCCAGGACCCCGTGTGCGGGATGACCGTCAACCCCGAGGTGGCGCGTGCAGCGGGACTCTCCGCTCAGCACGAGGGGACCGATTACTACTTCTGCGGCCGCGGCTGCCGGCTCGAATTCGTGGACGATCCGACGCGCTTCTTGAACCCCGACTACCGCCCGCAGATGTAGCGGTCAGGCGACCGCCTCGGCTGCCTCCTTGATGGCGCTGCTGCTCCTGCGGGCCGGGGCAGGCGCCGGCTGCCAGGCGGCCACCGGCGCGGGGCGGCCGAACAGGAAGCCCTGTCCGAAGGGGACCCCCAGCCGCCGCAGTGCATCGCGCTCGGCCGGCGTCTCCACGCCCTCGGCGATGAGCAGGCAACCCGTGTCGCGGGCGAAATAGACCATCCCGGCGATCATCGCCTGGCGGGCCGGATCGGCCTCCACGCCGCGAACCAGCTGGAGGTCGAGCTTCACGTAGCGCGGGCGCAGCTCGATGATGTGGCGCAGGCTGGCGAACCCAGCACCGGCATCGTCGACTGCCACATCCACCGATCGGCCCAGCTGATCCAGCCCGTCTCGTGCTGCGGCGTAGTCGTCGATCGCCAAACGCTCGGTAATCTCAAGCACAACCGGGCGCCGCTTTGCCAACGACAGGTTCCGCCTCAAGCGACGGTCGCCGAGCCGCGCGGGTGAAACGTTCACGCTGACCCATGCCCGGGCGGGCAGATCCGCGGCGGCAACCAGCGCGGCCCGCATGGTGGCGGCCTCCAGTTCATATCCCATGCCGATTGCCTCGGCCTTGGCAATCCACCGCTCAGGTGCGACCCCGTCGGCAAATCGGGTCAGCGCCTCGTAGCCGACCACCGTCCCGTCCCCGAGACGGACGATCGGCTGGAAGACGGGAATGAACTCGGCGTGCCTGATGAGCTTCTCGAGCCTGGCGCGACTGCCTTCGTGCCTGCGTCGTGACCCGAGCTCCGGAATGAGCAGCGCAGCGGCGACTGCGCCGATCTCTGTCGCGGCCGGGAGCCAACGGGCCGCCTCCGCGGCGTCGATGGCATCGGTCGAGCCGAATGCAAGCAATCCGTGGATGGTGTCACCGGTGCCGAAGGGGACGTAGGCGGCGACCTTCAGTCCGAGGCGATGCCAGGCCTTCTGGTAGGCCCCATCCCCCGATCTCGGTCGCCATTCGTCGATCCACGGGCCGGTCGCACTTTCGCGCAGGTAGGCCGCGCGCTCGGAGGGGATTGGCTGGCCGACCCTGGTCGGACTTTGGGCGGATGCCACCTGGCCGAGCGGAATGACCGATCCATTGTGCGCGAACTCGTACACCACGGCCACGTTGACGTGGGGCAGTTGGGTCAGCTCTCGGCAGATGGCCGCCGCCGTCTCCCCCGCTGGGCGCGCCGCCGGCAATCGTCGCAGTGCCTCGCCACTCCTCTGGCGCTCGGCCACTTCGAGCTCCAGGTCCGCCCGGGCGCCCATTTCGCGTGTGACATCAAACATGATGCCGTGAACCTCGGCCTGGCCGTGCTCATCACGCAGCACGCTTGCCTGGTCGCGAATCCAGACGATTCGTCCGTCCCGGGCGATCAGACGGTAGAAGCAGGAAAACGAGCCGCCGCCGGCCTCGCCCGCGGCCAGCTGCGCCTGTGCCCTGTCCCGGTCATCGTCGTGCAGGATCCGGCTCCACAGCCCGGGATCCGAGAGCCATTCGTCCTGCGTGTATCCCAGGATCGACTCGACCTGGGGGCTGAGGTAGTGCGCGGCGCCGCCGATAGCGTCGACGTAGGCAATGCCCGGCAGGTTCTCCACCAGCGAGCGCAGCCGCGCCTCCGAATGGCGCAGGGCAGCTTCGAGCGAGCGCTCGGAGGCAGCATGCGGCGTCGAAGAGGTGCGGCGCATGGGATCGAAGATAGGGGCGCCTGCACCTGCCGACCATGTGACCGTGGTACGCGTGGATTGACCGTCAGTACCATGGGGTCCGCAGACGGGCCAGGCGGCGACCCGGCCGGACTGTGGCTAGACTCGCGCCGATGCCCCTCATCTCCACCCGCTCCCTCACCAAGCGCTACGGGTCCAGCGTCACGGCGCTGGATGCCCTGACCCTGGACGTGGAGCCGGGAATCATCGGCCTGGTTGGCGCCAACGGCGCCGGCAAGAGCACCCTGCTGAAGATCCTGCTGGGCCTCCTCGAGCCGACCAGCGGCAGGGCGACGGTGATGGACCTCGACGTCGCCACCCATGGCCCGCAGATCCGCCAGTTCGTCGGCTACCTGCCCGAGCACGACTGCCTGCCGCCGGACGTATCGGCCACCGACTTCGTGAGCCACATGGGACGCCTGGCAGGCCTGCCGGCCGCCGCGGCGCGCGAGCGAACCGCCGAGGTACTGCGCCACGTGGGCCTGTATGAGGAGCGCTATCGGCCGATCGGCGGCTACTCGACGGGCATGAAGCAGCGCGTCAAGCTGGCCCAGGCGATCGTCCACGATCCGAAGCTGTTGCTCCTCGACGAGCCGACCAACGGCCTCGACCCTGCGGGACGCGACGAGATGCTGGCCCTGGTGCAGCGCACCGGCTCCGAGTTCGGCATCGCCACCGTGGTGGCCTCACACCTGCTCGGCGAGATCGAGCAGGTGTGCACGTTCCTGCTGGCGATCGACGCCGGCAAGCTGATGCAGGCGGCCACCATCGCCAGCTTCGTGCAGCGGACCGGCACGCTGGATGTCGAGGTCGAGGATGGCGCCGATGCGCTGGCGACTCTGCTGACGGCGGCCGGCCTGACGACCCGGGTCGATGGCCGCAGCGTGCTGGTCGACTGCCCCGACGAGCGCCCCTACGACACGGTGCGCGACGCGGTCGACGAGCTGGGACTCGCACTCGTCCGCCTGGAGCAGCGGCGCCATCGGCTGGAAGACCTGTTCCGTACC
This sequence comes from Chloroflexota bacterium, assembly GCA_031370085.1. Taxonomy (GTDB): domain Bacteria; phylum Chloroflexota; class Limnocylindria; order QHBO01; family QHBO01; genus CF-167. The sequence continues at coordinate 3,094 of JANMPX010000104.1, forward strand.
GAGGGGCGCGCCGATGACGCAGCGTGAGGCGTCGGTGGTCCCGCGCGAGAGTGCGACCGGCGCGATCTACGACCTGGGCTACCGGCACTACGAGGGTGTGCGCCTCGGCCGCCGGGCCGCGGTTGCGACCATCTTCGTGGCCAGTCTGCGCGCCGCTTTCGGGCTGGGGCGCGGCGGCCGCTCCAAGATCGTCCCGTGGGGGCTCACCGCCATCATCCTGGTCCCCGCCGCGGTTGCCGGCGCCATCCGGGCGATCGTGCCGGGGGCGCCCACCCCGTTCACCTATGACAACTACCTGTGGAGCCTCCGGATCCTGCTCGCGCTGTTCGTGGCGGCGCAGGCGCCGGAGCTGGTGAGCGGAGACCAGCGCCACCGGGTCCTGTCGCTCTACTTCAGCCATGCGCTGGCCCGCACCGATTACGCGCTTGCCAAGCTCGGCGCCCTCACCGCGGCACTCTTCATCGTTGCGATCGGGCCGATGCTCGTCATCTTCCTGGCATCGGTGCTGGTGGCGGCCGACGTGCCGGCCGCCTTCGGCGACCAGCTCGGCAATCTGCCCCAGGTGATCGGCTCGCCGCTCCTGCATGCGGTACCGCTCGCGGCGCTGGGCATGGCGATCGCCGCCTTCACCCCGCGGCGGGCCTACGCCACCGGCGCCATCATCGCGGTCCTGCTGGTCACCGCGGCCGTAGGCGCCATCCTGGCCGAGGCCGGCAGCGGCCGCATCTCGCAGCTGGCACCGTTGATCGACCCGTTCGTGGTCTTCGACGGCGCGCGGGACTGGCTGCTAGGCGCCTCGCTTGCTGACTCGCCGGTGACCGCGGCGCAGGTGCCGCTGCCGGTCTTCGGGGCGCTGACCGCTGCGCTGGCCGCGGTCGGGATCGGGGCAGTGGCGTGGCGCTACCGCACGGTGACGGCATGACGATCGCTGATGGAGAGGCCATCGTCGAGCTCGCCAACGTGTCCCGCTGGTACGGCAACGTGGTGGCGGTCAACGACATCAGCTTCCGCCTCGACGGCGGCGTGACCGGGCTGCTGGGACCCAACGGGGCCGGCAAGTCCACGATCCTGCACATGCTGGCCGGCTTCCTGGCGCCATCCTCGGGAGCCGTCACAATCGCCGGAGCGCCCTCGTGGCGGCACCCGGAGATGTATCGGCGCATCGGGCTGGTGCCCGAACGCGAGGCGGTCTACCCGTTCCTGACCGGGCGCGAGTTCGCACGCGCCAACGCCCGACTACAGGGCATGGCACCAGCCGCGGCGGAGGCCGCAGCGAGTCGCGCCATCGCCCTGGTCGAGCTGGAGGACGCCGCCGATCGACCGATCGGCACCTACTCGAAGGGGATGCGGCAGCGCGCCAAGGTGGCCGCCGCCCTGGTCCACGATCCGCCGATCCTGCTCCTCGACGAGCCGTTCAACGGGATGGACCCTCGCCAGCGGCTGCACATGATGGACCTGCTGAGCTCCATGGCCGCGGAGGGCCGAACCATTCTCTTTTCGTCGCACATCCTCGAAGAGGTCGAACGGCTCGCCGAGCGGGTGCTGGTGATCGTGGCCGGCCGCCTCGCCGCCTCGGGCGATTTCCGCGAGATCCGCCGCCTGATGACCGACCGACCCCACACCTTCACGGTTCGCTCCTCCGATGATCGGGCGCTGGCGGCCGCCCTGCTGACCCTGCCGACGATTGCGGGAGCTGCCCTCGATGGTGGGCTGCTGACGGTGCGCAGCACCGACTTCGGTGCCTTCAGCCGGGCGGTCAGTGGCGTCGCCCGTCGAGCGGGGATCAGCCTGCACGAGCTGCTGCCGACCGACGAGTCGCTGGAATCGGTCTTCAGCTACCTGGTACGCCGATGAACCCGGTGATCGCCAGCATCACGCTGCGACAGCTCATCTCGCGGCGGCGCACGCTTCTCCTCCTGTTGCTGGGCGGAGTGCTGGTTGCGGTGGCGGGGGTCTTCCGGCTCGCCGGAGAGGAGGCGCGGGCGATGCTCTTCTCTGCCAGGCTTCTCAGCACCCTCGGCGTCGGGACCCTGATGCCGCTGGTGGCGCTCATCCTGGGGACCGGGGCGATCGGCTCAGAGATCGATGACGGGACCGCGGTCTTCCTGCTCGCCAAGCCGTTGAGCCGCCGCTCCGTTGTGCTGACCAAGCTCGCGGTGGCGGCCGCCTGCTCGATGGCCCTGACCTGCCCGCCGATGCTGGTGGCCGGACTGATCGGGGCGGGTGGCCTGGGTGATGGCCTGGTCCTCGGGTTCGTGGCAGCAGCGGCGATCGGCTCGGTCCTCTACACCGCGGTCTTCGTGGCGCTCAGCCTGGTCACCCGCCGGGCGCTGGTGCTCGGCCTGGCATATGTCCTGATCTGGGAGGGTCTCCTGGCAGGCCTCTTCGCGGGAACGCGCACCTTCAGCATTCGCCAGCAGACGCTTGCCTTCGCCGATGCCTTCTCCGACGTTCCGAAGGCTGTCTTCGAGGCGAAGCTCGATCTCACCACGGCGATCGTGGTCGCAACGATCATCCTGGTCGGGGCCACGCTCCTCGCCATCCGCCGCCTCGGATCGTTCGAGATTGCCGGGGAGACGGCGTAGCCGGGGTCGGCCGGGGCTCAGCGAAGCGTCAGCAAGTGCCGGGATCTGCCGGGATGTCGTTGACGTCCGCCCGAGCCGCCCGATCCGTAATTCTCACTCCCGTGGGCTTACGCCGAGAGCACAGCAGCCGGGGAGTTATCCGACGACCTGCCTCTGAGCCAGTGAGAATTAGGCTCCGCCGAACTGCGAATGGTGGCGCCAGCGTCGCATACGCCTCCGCAGGCGAGAACTAACACCACGACGGCGATGTCGGGAGGTGTTGGCTCCCCGCAGTGCCGAGACTAGGCCGCCACCACCCGGTCGCGGCCGGCCCGCTTGGCCATGAACAGCGCCACGTCAGCGGTGCGCAGCAGCTGATCGCGGGTGGGGTGAGCCTCGTCGAGCTCGGCGCACCCGGCTGAGACGGTGATCGGCAGGCGAGCGCCGTCGTCGCCCCGCATCGGCATCGCCGCCAGCGCGACCCGGACCTCCTCGGCGACCTCTACTGCGGCATCGCGAGTCGATCCCTCGAGGATCGCCACGAACTCCTCGCCCCCGAAGCGCGCGACGAGGTCGGATGCACGGAATCGGTTGGTGAGCACTCCGGCGAAGATGCGCAGCACCTGGTCACCGACCTGGTGTCCGTGGCGCTTGTTGAACTCGCCGAAGTGGTCGAGGTCGAACATGATGGCTGCCAGAGGACGGCGATCCTGCGGTGCCGTGCGATGCCACCCCGCGAGCAGACGATCGAGGGAGGCGTCGAAATGGCGCCGGTTGAAGAGGCCGGTGAGCGGGTCTCGAACCGCCAGCTGCTCGACTTCGGCATGCAGGAAGGCGTTGGCGAGAGCCAGCGCGGCGTGGCTGGCCATCAGCTCCATGGCCTCGTATTCGATCGGCAGGAAGTCTGCCCCCGGACCCTGCCGGGCGATCGACAGTGCACCCACCACCACGCCGTCGCGGATCAGCGGGATTCCGGCGCCAAGCACGGTCATCGGCTCGACGTGCGGGCGCACCGAGACCGGGAATTGATCGCTGTGGAGTGCGGGGTCAAAGACGATCGCGCGATCCCGTATCGCGCGTCCGGCGAGTCCCTCGCCGATGCCGATCTCCTGTTCAAGCACCGATGAGTCCACGCCCGACGCGGCACCGATCAGGTACCGACCAGTCTCCCGTTCGAGAACGGTCAGGGCCACGATGTCGGCGTCCACCACGCTGCGCACGGCGTTCACCAGGGCAGTCCCGAGCCGCGCCAGATCCAGCTCGCCGCCAACGGCGCCGGTGAACACGCTGAGTCGACGGAACACCGAGACGCGCTCGGCGAGGGCATGGCGGTCGCGGCCGAGCGCCACCACGCTGGCAATGCGCCCGGCCAGCGCGCCCACCAGGTCGCGATCGGTGCGATCCAGCGGCCGCGTCGACTCCACGTTGAGGATGCCCAGGAACTGCCCGTCGTCGAGCAGCGGCGCGCAGATCTCGCTGACCACATCGTCGAAGACCGGGATGTAGTCGGGGTCGGCAACCACGTCCGGCAGGTGAGCGATCTCGTGGGTGCGCATCACGCGACCCACCACGCCGGCACTGCCGTCGAAGGATTCACGGGCTTCGCCGTAACCGCGCTGGGCGCCCAGTCGCAGCTGCTCGCCCTCGGCCAGGTAAATCGAGACGAAGCGATAGTGAAACTGCTGCGAGAGAACGCCGAGTGCGCCGTCGAGCAGATCGGCAGTGGGGCCACCGGCCACCAGCAGCCGGCTGACCGCCTCCATGCCGGCGATCTGGCGGGAGCGGCGGCGCTCCTGCACCATCGCCGAGCGCAGCGCGCGCGTGGTGCGCTCGACGGCGATCACGAGCCGGCGAATGCCGACCGCCAGGAGGATGCCTACCCCGGCGTGCGTCAATCCCCGAAGGGCGATACCGGTACTGCTGCCAGGTACGGCGAACTCGGGCGCGAGGTAGATGAGGGCAGCCACGCTGCCGATCACCACCGCCTGCAGCGAACCGAGGGCGGCTGCGGCCACGACGACCGGGATGAAGAGCGAGCGCAACGGCTGCGTGGGACCGCCCACCAGCTGGGCGAGGCCGGCAACGTACAGGAGGGCCACGGCGAGCCGCAGGAACGACCAGCCGAGTGGAGTCAGCGGGCGGCTGCGAGCAGGGATGGCACCAAGCACCGCCTGAATCCCGACAAAGATGGGCGTCAGCAGCCCGACCGTCAGCAGGTCGCGCGGCAGCCCGTCAAGCGCCGCGACGACCAGTGCAATGGGGGCCAGCGCCGCGGTGTAGACGAAAAAAGGATCCCGCAGCAGTCGCGAATGCTGGGTGCGCATCAGGAGCGCGCGGGCGGCGGCGGCCAGGCCCGCTCGGTTCGGCACGGCTATCGCGGGCGCGTCAGTCGGAAGGCGTGCAGTTGAAGCCATCGCCACAGACCCTAGCCATCCCACCCGGACCGCACCATCGCCCGGAAGTACTCGGACCGATGCCGCCCGCCCGGCCCAGATCAGGTCGCGGCTGCCTGCGCGATGGCCGCTCGGATCCCCTCGCGGCTCAGCGGACCGTGGTACGGCGTGCCACCGACGTACAGGGTCGGCGTCGCGTTCAGCCGGAGCGTGGTGGCGGCATCCACGTCGGCCGCGACGGTTGCGGCGACGACGGAAGAGGCGTAATCAGAGCTCCAGCGCGCCGTGTCCAGGCCGAGCGTGGTCGCCTGCGCATTGAAGAACGCGTCGGCCTGGGCCGAGCCCAGCGATTCCCAGCTGGCCTGGGCGGCGTACAACCGCTCGGACATCGGCCAGAACGCTTCCTGTAGCCCGGCCGCGGCGGCGGCGCGGGCAGATGCATTGCCGTTGGCGTGTTGTGCCAGCGGGAAGTAGCGGTACACCAGGGTGACCTCGTTGGCCGCCGCCAGGTCGGCCAGGATGGGCGCCACCACCGCGCAGGCCGGGCACTGGAAATCGGCGAATTCGACGATCTCGACCGCGCCCGTGCCCGTTCGCGGTGCGCTGAACGGTGCCAGGCTCGACCCATTTGACGGCGCGCTCGGCATCTGGCCGATCGCCCCGAACACCAGCAGCGAGCTGACCGCCAGGGCGGTGACCCCGCCACCAAAAATGCCGGTGCGCTGCAGGCTGGATCGCTCCGCATCCAGCAGGCGCGTCGCCTGGTGCCGGCGCCGTGCCGAATGCCCCTCGTCGCTCGATTCCGGAGAGCTTCGGGCCAGGAGCAGCGCTGCCCCGAACAGGACCGCGCTGGCGGCCGCCTGCACCAGGCACCAGGAGCAGAAGGCGCGGATGACGAATGCCTCGATGGCGGTGAGGACGGTCGACACCGCCAGCCCGGCCGCCGCAGCCGCCAGCAGGGCCGGCGTCGGAGCAAGGAAGCCGATCGGCCGCGAATCGAGCGTGCGACGCACCACCAGCGCAGCGACCGCGTAGAACGCGACGCCGAAGAGCGGCATCGGGATGCCGAGCGGATAGGCGAAGGCCGAAGCGCGAACCTGGTCGCAGCCCGACCCGGTCAGACACAGGCCCGGCTGTCCGGTGACGTACTCGACCAACAGGTAGACCGACGCGCCAAGCCCGACAATGGCGGCAAGCAGCGCGATCGCGCGGGCACGCGCGATCGTGACGTGGGGGTCCATATCGGGGTCATCATGCCCGCGGGCGCCTCACCCGCGGCAGTGCCGATCGGCCCCGTCATGGGGGACCTTGGTCAGGCCTTGGGCTTCTTCGGCTTCTTTGGCTTGGGTGGTCGCTTCGGCGTCTTATCGCCCACGTGGCACCTCCTCGGCGGGAGTGTAGCGCGAGTACTCTATGGCGCGAACCTACCCACCGCGTCATGAAGGAGCCACAGGTTGGACATTCTGGTCATCACGCTGCGGATCATCCACATTCTGGCGGGCGTGCTGTGGGTGGGTGGCACCGGCCTGTTCTTCTTCTACCTGGAGCCGACCATCAACAAGCTCGGGCCCGACGCCGAGAAGTTCGTCGACGAGGTCGTGAACCAACGGAAGCTGCCGATCTACTTCATGTCGGTATCCACCCTCACGGTCCTCGGCGGAGCGCTCCTCTATTGGCGCGACTCCAGCGGGCTTGAGGTCGACTGGATCACCTCACCCATGGGCCTGGTATTCACCGTGGCGGGCATCGCGGCGCTGGTCGCCTGGCTCGGCGGAAATCTCCTCATTCCGAAGACGCTGGGAGAGCTGGGAGCCGTGGGCGCGCAGATGAAGGCATCGGACGGGCCTCCGCCACCCGAGCTGCTTGGCCGTCTGCACGCCCTCCAGGAGAAGCTGCATAGCGTCGGCATGATCGACATCGTGCTGCTCGCGGTCGCGGTGACAGGCATGGCGGTCGCCCGATACCTGGCCTGATCGCGGAATTCCGCCGCTGAACGCTCCGACCAGGCGCCCATTCCTCGATCATGGTCGGCGAGCTCGACGAGCTGGCGCCGCTGGTGGAGCGCCTGGCGGGCAGCTAGCCGTATCCCCGCGCCTTCATGGTATGTTCGGAGCGCGCCGCAGAGGCCAGCCGCGGGCGGGAGTAGCTCAGTTGGCAGAGCGTCAGCCTTCCAAGCTGAATGTCGCGAGTTCGAACCTCGTCTCCCGCTCCACTCATCGTACCGAGATCGGGACATGACGATAACTGGCGCGTTATCCCTTGGCCGGGAGGCGACCGCGTCAGCCGCGTTGCGGCAGGTCATCGTGTTTCTTGGTCGGGAGGTGGA